>JAHJSO010000102.1 GCA_018830385.1 Elusimicrobiota bacterium
ACCTGCGGATGGTTCAGGACCTTGTCAAGCGATAGAATCGGTCCTGCCGGAATACCCTTTTCATCAAAAATTTTTAGCCAGGCATCAGTTGTTTTTTGTGAAATAATTTTGTTTATTATCGGAAATAATTCATTGCGGTTTTGGACCCTTTCAGGATTTGCAGCAAATTTAGGGTCTGATGATATATTCGCAGGAAATAAATCAGGAGATATTTTATTTAAGAGGGTGCAGAACTGGATCCAGAGTTTGTCATTCCCTATCGCTATGTTTATGTATCCGTCTGATGTTTCAAATGTCTCATAGGGACATATAGTCGGATGCTGGTTGCCTTTTCTCTTCGGGGTTTTCCCTGTTGTAAAATATATCCCCGCCTGAAAGGTTAGAAGCGATACCTGTCCGTCCAGCATTGACACATCTATTTTTTGGCCTTTCC
Source organism: Elusimicrobiota bacterium (assembly GCA_018830385.1). Classification (GTDB taxonomy): domain Bacteria; phylum Elusimicrobiota; class Endomicrobiia; order CG1-02-37-114; family JAHJSO01; genus JAHJSO01. Next base: position 434 of record JAHJSO010000102.1, read on the forward strand.
CTGTTTTTTCCCGAGCGAGCAATGCAAGGAGAATCCCCTGGACAGCGTAAATCCCGGAGAGCAGGTCCGCCTGGGAAATACCCACTTTCATCGGGGGCTGATTCGGGTCGCCCGTTAAATCCATAATCCCGCCCATTCCCTGCACAACAAGGTCATACCCAGGCCTGAATTTTTCAGGGCCTGTTTGGCCGAAACCAGACACGGAGCAGTAAATAATCCTTTCGTTCAGTCGGGTGAGTTGCTCGTAGCCGAGTCCCAGTTTCTCCGCTGTACCCGGCCTGAAATTCTCTATAACCACGTCGCTTTTGGCGGCGAGTTGATAGACAATCTCCCTGCCTTTTTGTTCTTTCAGATTTACGGTCACCGATTTCTTGTTCCTGTTTATTGACAGGAAATATGCCGACTCACCCTCTATAAAAGGCGGGCCGAACGAGCGTGTGTCGTCACCCCCGTCAGGGTTTTCTATTTTTATTATCTCCGCCCCGAAGTCGCCCAGAATCATCGTGCAGAAAGGACCTGCAAGCACCCTGGTCAAATCAAGAACTTTTATGCCGTCTAACGGTTTCATTTTATTCAGCCCTCTTGCACAAGTTCTATTAACACCCCGTTGCATGACCTGGGATGGACGAACGCCACCCTGCTGCCGTGCGCCCCTTCCCTCGGTTTCGTATCAATAAGCGTATATCCCTCGCCTGCGATTTCCTTTAATGATTTCTCAATGTCGTCCGTGCTGAAAGCAATATGGTGGATGCCTTCCCCGTTCTTCTCAATGAATTTTGCGATGGGACTGTCCGGAGCAAGGGCTTCCAGTAACTCTATTTTCGTATCTCCCGCCACGAAGAATGCCACCCTGACTTTCGCCCGCGGGAGGTCTTCAACCCCCCTGAATTCAAGTTTCAGGATGTCCCTGTAGAGTTTAACGGACGACTCTATATTTTTTACCGCAAGCCCTATGTGTGCGACTGAAACATGTGTATTCATTTTGTCCGTTTATCCGCCGCAAGTTTTTCTATCTGGGTGACGAGTTCCCCTATCCCTTCCCCGAGTAACGCCGACGTTTCAACGACGGGTATGTTCAGCAGGCGACCCAGGTGTCCCGCATTGACGTTTCTATTGATGTCAATCTTGTTTACGACAAGTACGTCCGCTATCTCAATAATCCCCGCTTTCAATAACTGGATGTCGTCGGTCGCATCAGGGGTCGTTATAACCGCCACTATGTCGGCAATTTTGTCGACGGCGGTCTCGTCCTGGCCTGCGCCGACCGTTTCAACTATCGCTACGTCCTTCCCCGCCCTGTCAAAAATCTTTATGGCCGTTTCAATGCATTCGGACAACCCGCCGGCAGAACCCCTGGTTGCGAAACTTCTTATGAAAACATTTTTGTCCGTTGCGTGTCTCTGCATTCTTATGCGGTCGCCTAACAGAGCCCCGCCGCTCCTCGGGCTTGACGGGTCAACGGCAAGCACTGCAACCTTTTTGTTTTGCCTGCGGTATTCGTCAATAAGGCAGTCAATGAGAGTGCTCTTGCCGCAACCGGCTGACCCGGTAATTCCGACGGTAAGAATGCCGGGGGTGTGTTTTTTAAACCCCGCTATGCATCTCTTCCCGGCCGCCGTCATATCTTCAATCCCTGATATGTATTTTGAAACTTCAATGTCGGTAATGTGTTTCAAGAAAAACCTCCGCCGGACATTTTAACCGAATTTCCTTTTCAAAAAATCCAGAATTGCCTGCGTTGTAGTCCCCGGACGGAAGACCTCAGTTATTCCCTTTGATTTCAGGTAGGTGATGTCTTCAGTTGGGATAATCCCCCCTGCGAAAACGGTTATTTTTTTAGCCAGTTTTCCGCCTACGTTCTTTTTCAACAGACGGACGATTTCAGGCAGGAGAGTTTTGTGCGCCCCCGAAAGAATTGACAGCCCGATTGCCCGGACGTTTTCCTGTATTGCAGTCGCAACGATCATCTCGGGCGTCTGTCTTATGCCCGTGTAAATCACCTCGTAGCCCGCATCCCTCAGCGCCCTTGCGACGATTTTTGCTCCCCTGTCGTGGCCGTCAAGCCCCGGCTTGGCAATAAGTATTCTTACCGGACTCATTTGTATTCCCCAAATGTCCGTCGCAGAACGGATACAATTTCCCCCAGAGTCGCATATCTTTCAACGCAGTCAATTATTACGGGGACGAGATTCTCATTTGTCCCTGCAGACTTTTCCAACGCCTGCAGGGAAGCGGACGCGGCGGCATTGTCCCTTTTTGATTTTATCCTTTTAAGAAACTTCACCTGCGATGCCTCCGTTTTTGGAGAGACCTTTAACAGCCGCTTTGATTTTCCTTCTTTTGACACGTATTTATTTACGCCGACCACGGTTATTTCGCCTTTTTCAACCGCCTGCTGGTAGGCGTACGCCGACTCCTCAATTTCCTTTTTCATAAACGAGATTGAGGATGCAGCCCCGCCCATGTCCCGTATCTTTTTAATGTATTCCGATGCCTGCTTTTCTATTTTATTGGTGAGTGATTCAATTGCATAAGAGCCGGCCAACGGGTCAACTGTATCCGCCACCCCGCTTTCACCGGCGATAATCTGCTGAGTCCTCAGGGCAACCCTTACCGACTCTTCCGTGGGAAGGCCCATCGCCTCATCATAAGAATTAGTATGCAGGGATTGTGTCCCGCCCAGTACCGCGGCGAGCGCCTGCATCGTTACGCGGACGATGTTGTTTTCCGGCTGCTGTGCGGTAAGCGTGCATCCGTCCGTCTGCGTATGAAAACGCAGCATCGCCGATTTCGGGTTTTCAGGGTTGAATTTTTCCCGGACGATTTTCGCCCAGAGCCGGCGTGCCGCCCTGAATTTTGCGACCTCCTCAAGAAAATTGTTATGGCATCCGAAAAAGAATGAAAACCTCGGCGCGACACTATCAACCGGAAACCCTCTGCCGACGGCTGAATCCAGGTAGGCGATACCGTTTGAAAGCGTAAACGCCACCTCCTGAGCGGCCGTAGCCCCTGCCTCCCTCATGTGGTAACCGCTGACGGATATAGGGTTCCATTTCGGCAGGTGTTTTGTGCAGTACTCCAGTATGTCTGCGGAGAGGCGCAAGGACGGTTCTGGCGGAAAGATGTATGTCCCCCGGGCTATGTATTCCTTGAGCATGTCGTTCTGCAGCGTCCCGCCTAAATTTTCAAAAGGAATTTTTCTTTTTTTTGCAAGAGCCATGTACATTGCGAATATAACGGCAGCGGTGGAATTAATCGTCATTGAAACCGTTACCCTGTCAAGAGGGATGCTGTCAAAAAGGACTTCCATATCGGCAATCGTGTCAATGGCTACACCGACCCTGCCCACCTCTCCCCTCGCCTGTTTGTCGGACGAGTCATAACCGAGTTGAGTGGGAAGGTCAAAGGCAACAGAAAGACCCGTCTGCCCCTGTTCAAGGAGATACTTATATCTTTTGTTTGTTTCCCTGGACGTCCCGAAGCCGGCATACTGCCTCATCGTCCAGAGACGTCCCCTGTACATCGTCGGCTGGACGCCCCTTGTGAACGGATACTCACCCGGGAAAGAAAGGTCGTTTTCATAAGAAAATTTTTCCAATTCCCTGGTGGCGGGTGAATATAAAACGTCAAGATCGGCATGGCTTGCCCTGAGGGGTGTTTTTTCCCGTTCTTTCATTGGTATTTACTCACGCAACCGTGTGTCATTACGAGCGAAGCGAAGTAATCTCATGTTTCAATCGTGTGTCATTACGAGCGAAGCGAAGTAATCTCACGTTTCATTGATGTTGGGATTGCTTCGTCGCTAACGCTCCTCGCAATGACACTTCGTGTCAGATATTGTAACCTGCCGGGGCAGGCGGAGCAACCTGTCAGATGATGCCCGTCATTTTGTTGAATTCTACTATAAGTTTGTCCCACTCCGGAATCTGTGAAAACATCTCATCCCAGAAATCAGGGTTCCACAGTTCGTTCAGTTCTTCAACTGTCTTTCCCTGCTGTTCAACCCATGTAAAATATTTCAGGTTATGGAGGGCTTTCCGGTCGTAGTAGTTGAGTTCCTTCGCCCAGTCAATGCCGACGCCGAGCAGGTATCTCTCAAGGTCAACTATTGCATTCCTTTCGGAGTATTTGCCTTTCCCTTCTTCAAGTTCCTTAAGGCGCGACCCGTACATATCCGCTGAATCCGTGAGTACTGTAAATATCACGTCTTTCTCGTTGAATTCGTAGTATTTCGCAAGTTTTATTGAAGCCAACAGGTTGCAAATGCTGGATATGCCGAAGAGCGGGAGTTTGTCAATAAACTCCTTTTTCAGCCCCCGTTCCTGCAGCGTCTTTTTGCCTGCCGGTTCATTGAACAGCCGCAGGAGACGCATTGTGTTTTCGTCGTCAATCGCGACCACCATATCCGTATTACGGACGTTGTGTATCCACGGAACGTGTTTGTCTCCGATGCCCTCTATGCGGTGGCCGCCGAACCCGTTCAGGTAGAGCGTAGGGCATTGTAACGCTTCCGTTGCGGCGACCTTTATGTGCGGGGATATCTTTCTTAAATAATCTCCCGCGCCGATTGTCCCCGCCGAGCCGGTTGCGGAAACGTAGGCGGACAGCGACAGATTGCCGTCCTTTTTCTTCAGTGAGGCGAACACCTCTTCAATGGCGCTGCCCGTAATTTCATAATGCCAGCAGCAGTTCCCGAATTCGTCAAACTGGTTAAATATTACGATTTTGTCTCCCCTTGTCTTTCT
>JAHJSO010000103.1 GCA_018830385.1 Elusimicrobiota bacterium
GCAGAAGGGCGAGTATCACCATCTGAAAATCAGGAAGAAAGACGACATCCATTCCATAGTATCTGAAATAAACAAGGTTATTGACAGGACAAAAAAATAATAAAATGCGCAGGATATTTTTTATTTTAACCGCCTGTTTGTACATGGAAGTACATTCTAACGGTTACCCTTCACCCGCAAAATATATCGGTATGGTGTATGTGGAGCCGGGCGAATTTGTTATGGGCAGCGCAGACGGTTTTGAATATGAAAGACCCAGGAACATTTTGCACCTGAAAGGGTTCTACATAGATAAATACGAGGTTACCAACAAGCAATATAAAATTTTTATTGATGCGATTGGACACCCCGCCCCTCTGCACTGGAGGAAAGCCGTGTACCCGTCGGGGCGGGACAATTTCCCGGTTGTGAACGTAAGTTATTATGATGCTGAAAAATATGCCAGGTGGACGGGCAAGCGACTGCCGACTGAACAGGAGTGGGAAAAGGCGGCGCGCGGAAATGACGGCAGGATTTATCCGTGGGGGAATGACTGGAAGAACAAGGTCGCAAACGTAAAGCCGACGTTAGGTCTTTGGTCCGGGCCCCTGGTGATAGGGAGTTATCCCGGCGGCGCCAGCCCGTCCGGGTGTTTTGATATGGCGGGCAACGTCTGGGAATGGACGTCATCGTGGTTCGCCCCTTATCCGGGTAATATTTTATTGGAAAAATTCAGTACGGTTTTTAGAGGACAGAAATACAAGATTCTCCGCGGCGGCAGTTTCAAAACGACCCGTTCCATGTCCCAGTCCTTCAGGAGAGAGGTCCTTGAGCCGGACAAATTCCAGAACGATGCCGGCTTCAGGTGCGTCAAGGATTGGTAATATCTTTGCCGTAGTGTAATACAACGTGTAGTGTGTCATTGCGAGGCCTGCCGTGTCATTGCGAGGCGAAGCCGAAGCAATCCCTTTGCCCACTCTGTCATTGCGAGGTCGCCAGAGGCGGCCGTGGCAATCTCAATAAAAATGAACAAAACTACAAGGGTCAGGTTCGCCCCTTCACCCACCGGCGACCTTCACATAGGAGGCGCAAGGACAGCCCTGTTTAACTGGCTTTTTGCCAGAAAAACGGGGGGCGTCTTTCTGCTGCGTATTGAAGATACCGACGAGACGAGGTCAACGGAAGAGTCGGTCGGCGGGATTATAGAGAGCTTAAAATGGCTCGGACTGGAATGGGATGAAGGAGTGCACGACCCGTGCACTGCACAGGTACCCCGCGGGGAATACGGCCCCTATCACCAGATGCAGCGTCTGGTGATTTATAAAAAATGGACGGACAAACTGCTTTCCTCCGGCAATGCTTATTATTGTTTCTGCACGCATGAAGAACTTGAACAGATGAGAAAAATGCAACTCCTCAACAAACAGCCGCCGAAATACGACGGCAGGTGCAGGGGGCTTCCGGATGCGGAAATAAAAGAGAAACTGGCGGGCGGGCGGAAAGCGGTTGTCAGGTTTAAGATGCCCGACAGCGGCGCCACCGTTTTTACCGACTTAATCAGAGGCGAGGTCAAGTTTGAAAACGGCCTGCTGGACGATTTTATAATAGTCAAGACCAGCGGGGTGCCCACTTACAACTTCGCATGTGTTGTGGATGATTATGAAATGAAAATAACCCACGTCCTCAGGGGCGACGACCACCTGTCCAACACGCCAAGGCAGATACAACTGTATAATGCGCTTGGATGGGCGGGCGACGTCCCGGAGTTCGGCCACCTCTCAATGATACTCGGGCAGGACGGCTCGCGGCTCTCCAAGAGGCACGGGGCAGGCAGCGTTCTGGAGTACCGGCAGGCCGGGTATCTCCCGGAGGCGCTTTTTAACTACATGGCGCTTCTCGGATGGTCAACCGCGGACAGCCAGCAGTTGTTTTCGTCAAGGGAGGAACTGGTGGAAAAATTTTCAATTGAGAGATGTTCAAAGAGTCCTGCGATTTTTGACCTGCAGAAACTTTTGTGGATGAACGGCGAGTATATAAGAAAAATGCCCGTTGAAAAATTAATTGAGTTATCC
>JAHJSO010000104.1 GCA_018830385.1 Elusimicrobiota bacterium
CTTGCAAATGAATTCTTCATACTCAAAGACGACACGGCCCCGTCCAAGAGCGCCCTGGGCAAATACAGCCCCGACAGCGGACAGATTATCCCCCTGTTTCACCAGAACCCCGTGCCTTGGGGGCTTAAACCACTTAACGTGGAACAGAGGTTTGCAATGGAACTCCTCCTGTGCGACGAGATAACTCTTGTTACCCTGATAGGCGTGCCGGGAGCGGGCAAGACGTTGCTCTCTCTCGCCTGCGGGCTCCAGAAAGTGGTTGAGGAAAAACATTTCAAACACCTGCTTGTAGCGCGTCCCGTGGTCCCGATGGGCAGGGACATCGGCTACCTGCCGGGAACAAAAGAGGAAAAACTCAGTTCATGGATGGGCGCCATATACGACAACATGGATTTCTTAATTGACCGGTCCCGACCCACGCAGTGCGTGGGTACCCCGAACGAACCGCTGGAAGAAACCATAAACTACCTGTTTGATTCAGGGTTGATTGAAATTGAGGCGCTTACCTTTATACGCGGCAGGAGCCTCCCGAAACAGTACATAATCATTGACGACGCCCAGAACCTTACCCCGCATGAAATCAAAACAATTATCTCCCGGGCCGGCGAAGGGACAAAGATGGTACTGACGGGCGACCCTTACCAGATAGACAACCCGTACCTGGATGCATCGTCAAACGGGCTCACAAACCTTGTTGATAAATTCAAGGGACAAAAGATATTCGGACACATAACTTTCACAAGGACCGAACGCAGCGCGTTGTCCGCCCTGGCATCGGAACTCCTATGAGTCAACGGAACCATCCACGGTGCCACTAACGGGGCCATGTCTTGCATCATTTGACAAAACAAAAACATGTTAAAACAATCCATTGACCTCCATGTCCACACGTGTTTCTCAGACGGCACTCTCCTGCCAGAAGACGTCGTGCGACACGCCCAGGAAAACGACCTTGCGGCGATATCCATTACCGACCACGACATAACGGACGGCATTGTGCCCGCAATACTGGAAGGGGCGAAAATAGGCGTGGAGGTCATACCCGGCATTGAACTCTCCGCAGAACTAAAAAACTCTTCCGAGGGCGAGATGCACATCCTCGGCTATTACATCAACTGGGAAAACGCCCAATTCCAGGAACAACTTAAACTTTTCAGGCAGGCGCGGGAGCGCCGGGCGATACTCATCGTTGACAAACTCGCTGCCGCCGGCATAAAAATAAACAAAGACAATCTCTTCCGCATTGCGGGCGCCGGCGCCATAGGGCGGCTCCACATAGCCAGGTTCATGCTTGAAGAAAAGGCAGTAAGTTCCATACAGGAAGCATTCCAGAAATTCCTCGGATGGGGGAGGCCGGCATTCGTCCCGAAATTACGACTGAAACCCGAGCAGGCGATAAAAATGATAAGGCGCGTAGGCGGGATACCCGTGCTCGCCCACCCGTTTTACGGAAACTACAACAACAAAAACCTTATTGGCTCCCTTGTCCGACAGGGGCTGGCAGGGATTGAAGCATGGCATAGCAAACACCCGCCGAAAATACGGGAGTCATTTGTTAAATTGGCCGCTGAATTTGACCTCGTGGTAACCGGCGGAAGTGACTTCCACGGGCCGATGGATAACGGGGATTCGTTCATGGGCAGGCAAAAGGTCCCGTATGAAAGTTTGTCATCTCTCAAAAAATTAAAATCAGAAATAGACAAAAACATCAGGCACATACTAGGGTCACACACCCCCCAGGAAAACAGGTAATCCATTCAAAAATCCAAAGGGGATTGCTTCGGCTTCGCCTCGCAATGACACATCATTTGAATACCCGTTGCATTGTCATTGCGAGCCCGAAGGGCGTGGCAATCTCGTCGGTAAAAGGGGATTGCTTCGGCTTCGCCTCGCAATGACCCCGGGAGGTACCGGGTTGTACAAATACCCTCAAAAATACGACATTATTGTAGTCGGCGCAGGCCATGCGGGCGTAGAGGCAGCGCTGTCTTCCGCCAGAATGGGGCGTAACGTCCTTTTACTGACGATGAACCTTGACATGATTGGGCAGATGTCCTGCAACCCTGCAATCGGCGGCGTGGCAAAGGGACAGATCGTCCGGGAGATTGACGCCCTCGGCGGCGAGATGGCGAAAAATACCGACAGGGCCGCTGTCCAGTTCAGGACACTGAACCTGTCCAAGGGCCCCGCCGTGTGGTCTCCCAGAGCGCAGTGCGACAGGGTCCTCTACAGGCAGGAAATGAAAAACACCCTAAAAAAGCAACCATTCCTCGCCACAAGGCAGGAAGAAGTGATAAAATTGCTTGTGTCAGACGACAATAAAATAAACGGGGTCCTTACCGGAACAGGCACTGCATATTATTGCAGCGCAGTAGTCATTACGGCCGGAACGTTCCTTAACGGTCTGATACACGTCGGGTTGAAGAGTTCCCCGGCGGGCCGTATGGGTGAGTTCCCCTCCACCGGGCTTTCTGAATGCCTTGCCGGGCTGGGTTTTGAACTCGGCCGCCTGAAAACGGGCACACCGCCGAGGATAAACTCCCGCACCGTTGATTTTTCAAAACTTGATATTCAGAACGGGAACGAGCCGCCGGAAGGTTTTTCCCACTTCACGGAAAAAATACCGTGCGCCGGCAAACAACTTCCCTGCTGGATAACGTGGACCAACACCCGGACGCACAAAATAATAAACGAAAACCTGGACAGGTCCCCTCTCTATACGGGGGTGATAAAGAGCATAGGGCCCAGGTATTGTCCTTCAATTGAAGACAAGGTCGTCAGGTTTGCGGACAGGGACAGGCACCAGGTATTCCTTGAACCGGAAGGTTATAACACGTGGGAGATATATTGCAACGGCATATCAACCAGTTTACCCGAGGACGTGCAGGAAGCAATCGTTCACTCAATGAAGGGTTGCGAAAACGCAGAAATCCTCAGATACGGCTATGCAGTTGAATACGACTTCTGCCCGCCGACGCAACTGCATCCCACTCTTGAAACAAAAACGATAGAAGGGCTGTACTTCGCAGGGCAGATAAACGGCACAACGGGGTATGAGGAAGCCGCAGGACAGGGATTAATCGCAGGGATAAACGCCGTCCTGAAAATTCAAAATAAAGAGGCATTTGTCCCCGGCAGGGACGAGGCGTACATCGGCGTACTCATTGACGACCTGGTAACAAAAGGAGTAATGGACCCATACAGGATGTTCACGTCCAGGGCTGAGTTCCGGCTTGTCCTCCGGTCGGATAACGCAGATATCCGTCTGATGGATTATGGATACAAATTCGGATTAATCCCGAAGGAGCACTATCAGGGATTCTGTAAATACAGGGAAGATGTCCGTAAAAATATTGATTTTCTTGAAGAGAC
>JAHJSO010000105.1 GCA_018830385.1 Elusimicrobiota bacterium
ACACGCAGCACTTAAAATGCTGTCCGCGTAAGCGGATGTGGGTTCGATTCCCGCCCAGGCCACCGGGGTGTAGCGCAGCTGGCTAGCGCGCTTCGTTTGGGACGAAGAGGCCCTCGGTTCAAATCCGAGCACCCCGACCAAAAGGTAACTTACGTTGTTTTAAGAGAGTATCGAATGGCTCTTTAAGTTGATATGACGCCACTTTTTGCTCATCTACAGAAAAGTTCAAGAAAATTTCCCGACAAATAATATCCTTTTGTAGTTCATTTGCCGATTTAACTATAACACCGGCCTTTTTTGATAAGTTCAAGAACTGTTCAATAGTAAGCCTGTCTGTTTCCGGTTCTCTAAGTTGACTTTGGAGTTTTTCAACATCGCTAGTTAATTGATTAACTTTTTCGTTAAGTTGAGTAATCCTATTAGCATTAGCCTTATAAATTGGCGTTTGGTCGTCGTAATCAATTATTTTTAGACTTCGTTCGTTTAGTTCTTGGTTGGTACACTTGAGGAGACCTTGGCGGTTGTGTAGCTGGATACGAATATCTTGGCGTTTTTTGTCAGTTACTTTGATTAGATTATTGTAGTAATCGTTGTATTCTTTTTCGGTTAGGTTTAATCCCTCGGCCAAAAACTTATATATAAAATCAAATATCACTTTTGCACGAATTGACCGCTTCTTGCGTGTACAATCTTGATTATCGCAACGATAGTATAGATATTTTTTTGTATATCCAGCGGAGGGTGCAACTACGCAAGGCCTACCGCAATAGTCACATAACACCATTCCCCTTAATGGGTAAAAGACATTTTTATGGGGCTTGGACGACCTCATTTTGTGGTAAGTATAATCTTGGATAGTATAAAAATCTTGTTCGCCTACAGCCGGTTGAAAATCATATAAAAGACGTAAGTCAATCTTTTGGTCGGTTTGGATGAGAACGCCATAATATAAGGGGTCGTGGAAAATTTTACTAAGGATTCTTTTGTCCATATCAACCTTTTTACCGGTCTTTTTAATTATCCGTGAGTAACCATTTTTATTTAAGTAATCGGAAATATCTTCTATGGATTTGTTTTTTAGCCTCATTTGCCATGCGTCGCATATAAGTTTAAAGTTTTGGCCATCAGGTCTAAAAACACCCGCTTCGTTAATATAGCCATGTTTAGGAGTTGAAGTTTTACCTTCCTGAAACCGGCTCCTAACGGCCCTGCCAACCTTTTGGGATAAGTCGTCAGAGTATTGCTTCGATAAAACGAAAGCCATACCTAAAAGCATTTTACCGTTAGCATCCTTGGTAAAAAAGTGAGTTTTAAACTTGAGGTCTTTCAATACATCCTCATCAACTAGGTTGATAATTTCACCGCCTTCGAGCATATTGCGGGCAAGCCTGTCTGGATTCCACGCAAGGATAGCATCATAAATGCCCTGCTTAATATCTTTTATCATTTGGCGGAAAATAGGGCGTTGACCGGGTTTCTTGGCTGATTGAGTTTCCTTGAGGATTTTGACAACGTGAATTTTTAGTTGATTCGCAAGAAGTTTGCAATCATTTATCTGGTCTTGGATGGAACGAACTTGTCGTTCCTTATCAATAGTCGACTTACGAGCGTATAAAACATACTTTAGCTTGGTTATATCAAGCGGTTCATCCATTTTTATTTACCTATATTTACCCTTTATTTTACTAAAAAAACCACAAGATTGATATAACCAATCCTGTGGTCACGATTATTTTAATCCCCCGCCTGTATAAGTTCAAATCCATTCTTCCTAATAAGCATCAAGTTGTTTCCTACCCATAATCTCTTTAGAGATTTCGTGGCCGATTTTTGTTGTCCAACCCTCGTTATTTACTTTATCCAGATATTTACTATAAACCAACTCTATCTGCTCTTTGGTATTAGTTAAAGACGACTTCATAGGTGCAGAGTTTCCGCTCCCACACATAATCGAGATTTCCAGATCATCATTAAAAGGCGGCAAGAATGTTAGGTTAAGCACTAATGGTTGAACGTGGGCTTCCGGCGGAAGCCTTAAGGTTGGTTTACTAATTAAATTTACAAAACGACCAAATGAAAATCCTCCGCTCCAGTTTTTTATATCTGGAGTTTCAAAAGCTATTTGACAATTTGGTCCAGGCGATGATTTTAAAGTTGAGTTTACGAACATATCTTTAGCTATTCCTGGCCCACGATTATACATAAGTAATCCAATTTCTAGATTTATTTTCTGGCCAACAAATTTCGCCGGGCCAACCGTGTAACTTATAAACACAAAAGGCTGAGGCCGTCTTCCAAACATGCCAGATAAAACTTGATAAGGGGCAGGTTCAAAATTGGATCCAGCCCGAATGTAAAACTGTTTGTTATAAACGGTTTGGATAGGAAAACTAAGATTTTGAGCGATTAGCGAAACAGCAAAGCCGCCGCCTTTTTTATTTATCTGAACTGAATAATTTTCCACATGAGTGTGTGGAGGAATAGTTAGGCCTGAAAGAGTATTTTCAAGTAAACTTGTAAATTTTTTAACGTCTACTAGGGGAAATTTAGCCCTGGCCACATCTCCAAGATCAGATTGTTTTGAACAATCAATCCCCCATACCACCACTCCACCCTCGGAGTTACCAAAACCAGAAATTGCCTTTGCTAAGTTATTCCTATCATTTTGGTGTAAAACTCTACCACTACCCTGATCAGCAGATCTTTTAAAGTCCAGAAATAAGTCTTCGGACTTCCGTGTGAGGATAAACTCATCTATGGCTTTTTGACCATCTTTTTTTATTTTATCGAAAATGTCTTCGGCTCTACCCATATTAGCTAAAATATATTAATTAAATTCCCACGATCCAGCTGCACCATCAAGGACATTATTCCCTCTGCAAATAATAAAGAAGTTATTTGGCTTAAGCTGAAAAGGGTTAAACCTAGTTCCATCGCTTTTAGCAAATTGGAGAGCTCCGATCTTATATGTTTCTCCTGCTTCCAAAATATATCCTTCATAAGTGAAGCCGCCCTTGAAAAGCTCTCCGTTTATTTCCATTTTTGCATTTTGGCAATCTAAATTATCAAGATTAGTGACTATAAACTGTGTTCCAGTAAAACTTACACTTGCCTTAAAATTTTCTCTTGTATTAGGGCTTGGACTAGGAGATGGTTCAATATTTTTTTCCTTACTAGGAGAAGAAGAAAAGCTAAATAAAAAAGCTAATCCCACAAATAGAATTATTACTAAAAGACAACCCTTTCCTTTTTTCTTTTGTTTTTCTTCAGAAGGTTTTTCCTCTGGATTTTCCTCTAGTCCCAATCTAACTTCTGCTCGATATTTCTCTTCTTCCCTAATTCTCTTTTTATCATCATTTGTTAGGATAATCTTACTCATTAAAAATTATTATATCAGAATATCAGCACTATAAACAATAAAAAACAGAAAGTATTAGAAAAATAAGTTATTGGCGTATTAAATAATAGAACTAGAGATCACTAAAAACCTCAAAAATTAATTAAAGACAATTTAGTTTTTAATGACGCTGTTATTTTATAAACCGTATAAACTGGCGGGTTACTTATACCACGTTCAATCCTGCCCATATAAGTTCGGTTAATTCCTACTAAATCAGCTAGTTCTTCCTGAGATATTTTAGTTTCCTGTCTAGCTTTTTGAATCTGCTTGCCGAACTTCTTTAGAAATCTTTCTTTTTCTTGTTTTAATACTTTCATCAGTTAATACTACCGATCGGCATTCTGACAGTCGACATAACGAGCGTGTTCTTTTACCCTTGATTTCTTGTTTTTGAAGAGTTACTATCCAATTAGATGAGTGAAAAAAGAAAACAAAAGTGGTTTAAAACCTGGTGGAGGATTTTAATAATTGGTTTCTTTATTTATATTTTTATTTTTATAACTATTCCTTTTCCTCCCGCTCTTGCCCTAGATAAAATTACGCCTATTAATCAAAATCAAACTAAAATTTCCGGTAAAACTTTTAGTAAAAAACCCCTCTGGTTATTAAAAGACGATAAGATTGTTAGCTATATAAAAGCAGGAAATGAAGGGAAATTTGTGTTTGAAGCTAAAGATTTAATAGAAGGTGAAAATAAGTTTGTTGTTAAAGCTTGTCAAAAAGGAGATCAAAAATATTGTGTCAAACAAGAGATTGTTGTTATGGTGGATAAGATACCACCCCAACCTCCAACATATACTGCAAGTTTGTTAAGGAAGACAGATTCGGAAAAGATTATGATCCATGGTAATAGTGAGAAAGAAAGTAAAGTTAAGATTTTTATTAACGGTGAAGAAAAGTATGTCACAAAGACCAATCAAGACGGAATTTTTGAGACAGAAGTTTTATTACTAGAGGGAGAAAATAAGATTAAAGCACAGGCAGTAGATGAGGCTGAAAATCAAAGTGATTTTTCAGAAGAAATAATTGTTGTCTATGCCAAGCAATTGCAACCTACACCAAAGCCTAGTTCTAGTCCGAATTTAAAACCAAGTCCTACACCTAGTGTTTTGCCGAAGCCAACGCCAGAAATCGTCGAGGAGATTGATCCATACGATGTTATGGTAGCAATTGGCAAAGGGGTAACAGATAATAGCAACGTTTCAGTTTTTAAAAACAAAGACGGATCAATTGATGTTATTAATAATATTCAGCTTACGCCGGAAGTTAATATTGGCTGGGGGTTTGATACTTACACCCGAAAATGGATAACGGAATTTTTGGCTAAATCTTATACTTCGGACTTAAAAATCAGATATGTTTTAGTTACCGTCAGCTTTTTAAATACCGGCAGATTGGTAACTAGGGTTGGGATAGGAATAAACCAAGCCAGTAAATATTCAGATGAGGAGTGGAAAGAATTTACGCCCTACGACTTATGTAATTGGTTAAATCGGATCCAAATAGGAGATAATGTTGATCCCGACTCTCCGGCCTTCAATCCATCTAATTGGGTTTTTGCTAAAAATTATAATTGTACCTAGAAAGGAGGTTTACTATTATATGATAAACACTGGCTGGAGCGATAGAAAAAAACTACTCATACTTATAGTGTTATTGCTGTTTGCTTTTGCTTACGGTTCACTTTCTACAGAACTTAAAATATATAAGGCTCGAAAAGAAAATCCTACAAAAACTAAGGTTGATACTGTCGTAGTTAAAACCTCTCCTCAGCCAACTTTGAAACCAACTCCTATGGCTAGTGTTTTACCGAAGCCTACCTTCACACCAATAGCTTCATCGATACCAACATCTCAGATTACATTTAATAACAACGTGGGGAATAATTATGTGGCCGCTAAATATGCTCAAGATATTATGAATACTGCCAATAAAGCAGTACCCAATTTTATTTTAGATTCGTATCTAGAACTTTCTCCAGAAGATATAAAGGATCAAGATGAAGAAACCTATAAGAAAAAAGTAAGTAGTGCCTTTTTAACTGTTAGCGTGAATAACTTATTCTGGAATCAAATGAATGATAATTCAAAAAAAGATGTAGTGGGTTCCTTTGTAGTTAGTGTGGGAAATATTTTTCCCGGTGGTTATCCTCATATAACTGTAAGTAATGGCATAAGAACAGTTGCCACCGGTGAATATAACTGGTTAAAGACCGAACCGAAAGTTACATTAAAGTAAATAAAAATACTTTAGTATAGGATGCAATAATTCCGTATATGATACTAAGAATCCTTTTTAATTTATGGCTTGGGAGAGAGGCCGTCGGTATATCTTAAGAAGTATATAAAAATAGAATTTTAAACCAGGGGGTAGTTAGTTAAATAAAACTATTACTCTTTAGATATCGATTAGTTATTTATATGTTATATGTTTTAATCTTTCGCTATCTTTGTAAAAAGAGTAACATTAACAGGTTTTGTGTAGGTGCCTACACTCTCTAAAGCTTAAACCTTCTTATCTTATTATTTTACGTAACCAGTTGTAAAAAATATTACCTCCGTTATTGTCATCAAAGGAAGCTTCATTTTTCTTGGCCTTTTTCCCTTTTGTTTTGACTGATTTCATAACATCTACAAGTTTGACTAAAGGGTCTTCCTGAGCTGTTGTGGTGGTGTTTGGAGCCTGTTTATTAGCCCTATCAGTATCAGTACTCATACGTAATATTATAACCTAAAGGATTGACTTTTATCATCGGTTCTTCTGTTAGCAACCGTTCGTCAAATTTGGTACAATCCCAGTGTTGGGCAAGAGAAGCGGCAAGCTCTTTAAATAGTTCAAGTTTTGTCGCCTCGCCCCGACCAATCAAGACTTTCTGAAAATTTGGAAGCGATTGTTTGCTCGCTCGCCCCGCCGGAGTTTATCCCGCACGGCGATGCGGGAGCGGGTCTCGCTTCGCAAAAAGCCCTGTATTTCGGAATTAAATCGTAAGGTCGGACAAAATCAAATTCAGTTTTTCGGGAAAGCAAACGGCGG
>JAHJSO010000106.1 GCA_018830385.1 Elusimicrobiota bacterium
GGGTCATCCCCGTTTGGACTACTGTATATGGACGTGGTCTTCCATGTGCCATCAGGGGGTTTTGATGCAACTTTTATTTCGGCTACAAGTATCTGCTGGTATGAGACAGCTGAAAACACCGTGCCTTCAGAACTTATGCCGATGTTTGTCTGGCGGTAGGAAATGGGTGCCGCTCCAAGCAACGAAAGCCCCGTACTTTCCGTCCACCAGCCGGTTGAGCCAAGGACAGCATAACCGACAACGTAGGGGTCCCTGCCGTATGATATATGGGGTCGGCCGTTTCTGTCCAGAACAATGGATGTTTCAGCAGGGTCAACGTTTGACTGGACACCCGTAATCTCGTGGATATTCCATCCCGCCGGAAGGCATTCACCGGGAAGAAACAAGAAGCAGGAGAGAAAAAACATAAAAATTATCTTTTTCATCCTGCGCTTATTATAATGGATTTTTTATGAATTTGCAGTGAAGTTCGTTTGAATGTTTTGTGAATTTTTGAAGCGGGTAAGAAAACGGAGGTGTCATGCCGGGTATTTCCCGAAGTTTAAAACCCTCTTATCCAGGACAAATGTTTCCTCGCGCGTCCTGCCGGACGAGAGCAAAGAGATTTTTATCCCCAGTAGTTTTTCCAGGGTTTTTACGTAGAGGTTTGCATTCCGTGGCATTATAGAGCGTCCGCGCGTGATACATAGTGGTTTATTGAACCCCGGCAGTTCAATGTACACGGGCTTACATTCTGAAATAACTTCTCTTGAGGCGGGAAACCTGGTAATCCTTTTGCCTTTGTGCACATAAGCGACACATATTTTAAGAGGGTGTATCCCCTGCAGACAGTCCAGTTTTGTAAGGGCTAATGAGTTAAACCCGTTTACCATTATGGAGTGTTTAATAGATACAATATCAATCCAGCCGCACCTCCTGGGCCTGCCTGTCGTGGCGCCATACTCCATCCCTGCCTCCCTGAGTTGTGCAGCAAGAGAGCCGCGTATTTCCGTGGGGAAAGGACCGTCCCCGACCCTGGTCGTGTATGCCTTCATCACGCCGAGTATGTAATCTATGGCAGTCGGTGGAACACCCGCACCAGTGCAGACCCCCCCGCTCACCGGGTTTGAACTCGTTACGTAAGGGTACGTGCCGAAGTCCAGGTCAAGTAGCGTGCCCTGGGCGCTTTCAAAAATAATCTTTTTGCCGCGGGCAATTGCCCGGTTCAGGAATAACACAGTATCCGCAGCGAACGGGTAGAGAAACCTTCTCCATTGCTGGTATTTTTTAAGTATGTCCCTTTTTTGTCCCCATGCCTTTTTTTCCCTGACGTTTATATCCAGCAGTTTGCGGAAGGTTGCAGGGCTTAAAAAATCAACGACCCTTACGCCTATACGGACAACCTTGTCTGCATAGGCGGGGCCTATACCCCTGAGGGTGGTACCCAGTCGGATTTTGCTCCTCTCCCTGCGTTCGTCCATCTGCCTGTGGTACGGGAGAATTATGTGGGCTGATTCGCTTATAAGGAGGCGATTTTTAACCGGTATGTTAAGGGCGCAAACTTCACTGCGGAGTATTTCAGGGTCTATAACGACGCCGTTTGATATAACGCAAATCTTTCCCGGCAGGACAATGCCTGAAGGCAAAGTATGCAGGACAAAGGGTTTGTCCCCTAATATAATCGTATGGCCGGCGTTCGGCCCGCCCTGGTATCTGACGACAACGTCAGCCCTGTTTCCCAGGAAGTGGACGATTTTCCCCTTGCCTTCATCCCCCCACTGCGACCCTGCAATAACCAGCGTAGGCATATTATTTTAAACCGATCCTTCTAAAAGCAATGTCTATGTTCCTGATAAAATATTTCATACTGAAACAACCTTTTATCTCTTTTTCAGACAGGTATTTCATGACTTTTTTATCTTTAAGGACAAACCCCTTGAAGTCCTTTTTGGTGAGATACGCCCTGTGGGAAATATCCTGGAGAGTCCTGTATGCCCTGTCCCTGTCAAGCCCTTTCTTTATCAGGTTCAGCATGAGGAGTTGAGAAAAGTAAACGTCCTGCGATTTTGTCAGGTTGGCTTGCATGTTTTCGGTATAGACGGAAAGGTTCTCAAGAATCCCGTTAAACCTGTGGAGTATGTAATCAACAAGTATGCTTGAATCCGGAATGACTATCCTTTCAACGGATGAGTGGGATATGTCCCTCTCGCCCCAGACGGCTATGTTTTCAAGCCCTGCAAGACAGTTTGACCTGACGACCCGCGCCAGCCCGCTTATCTGCTCCGCCCCGACAGGGTTTCTCTTGTGCGGCATTGAGGATGACCCCTTCTGCCCCCTGACGAACTCCTCTTCAACCTCAAGTATTTCGGTCCTCTGCATATTCCTTATTTCCACGGCGAACCCCTCTATTGTACTTGCAATGATTGCAAGGAGGCAGAGATACGCGGCATACCTGTCCCGCGGGACAATCTGGGTTGAAACCGGCTCAGGTTTTAATTTGAGTTTTTTACATACGTACTCTTCAACAGGAGGATTGATATGTGCGAACGTGCCGACCGGGCCGGATATTTTCCCGTAAGAAACGGTTTCAAGGGTATTTTCCATAAGCGCCAGGGCGCGGTTTATTCCGCTATACCACCCCGACAGTTTGAACCCGAAAGTTATCGGCTCCGCGTGGACGCCGTGGGTCCTCCCTATCATCGGGGTATTTTTATGCCTGACGGCTAATTTTCCGACGGTATCCATGAGTTTCAGGAGTTTACGCGTTATAACTCCGCAGGACTCCTTCAGTTGCAGAGCGGTAGCCGTATCCGATATGTCCGAGGATGTAAGCCCGAAGTGTATCCACCTGGACGCACTCCCTAAGTTCTCGCTTATCTGGTCAACAAAGGCGGCCATGTCATGCCTTGTAGTCGTTTCTATCTTTTTTATTCTCGGGATGTTGAGATGAATTTTTCGCCTGATTTTTGCCAGTTCGCCGGCCGTAATTATTCCGTTTTTACTGAACGCCTCAAGGACGCACATCTCAACCGCCAGCCATTTTTTGATCTTTTCTTCTTCAGACCAGATTCTTCCCATTTCAGGAAGACAATACCTGTCTATCATTTTTATGTCCTAAGCGTGCGTTAACCCGTTATGGCGCTCACACATTTTTTAAGTTACTAACAACCATTAATAAAACCACCAGTAGGTTGATTATTTTGCCTCTTTAATGTCAGGTTAGCGTCGGGAAATTTTATTCCTGTATTTATTTAATTTTTTCCGTATAGCGGGATATCTTAAAGAAAGAATCTCAGCGGAAAATATAGCGGCATTGGCTGCCCCGTGCCTGCCTATGGCCATGCATCCAACCGGCACGCCTTCCGGCATCTGTACTATTGAAAGGAGCGAATCAATCCCTGCGAGCGGTTTCGTCTCTATGGGCACGCCTATTACGGGTAAATCCGTTCTTGAAGCGACCGCCCCCGGTAGGTGCGCCGCCATCCCGGCGCAAGCGATAACCACACAAGTCCCCCTGCTTTTAAGTCCCCTGATGAAACTTTCAACCCTTGCGGGGGTCCTGTGGGCGGACGCAACCGTAACGTCATAAGAAATGCCGAACCGACACAGTAATTCCTTCGTTCTTTCAATGTGAGGAATGTCGGACGTACTGCCGAGGACGATGCTTACCATCGCCCTCCCGGTTTTCGTTGTTCCTATTTTTTTCTTTTTTGGAAACATTTTAAAACACCCGCCGTATTTTTATGACCTGGCTATGCGGTTATAAATTTCAACGTATTTGTCCTGCGTTATTTTTACCACATCGCCCGGTAATTCCGTATTTTCAGCGCCGCCTTTTGATTTGACATAATCCCGGACGAATTGCTTGTCCAGCGGTTCCTGCGGCCGGCCCGGCATATATTTATTTGCGTCCCAGAACCTTGACGAGTCAGGCGTGAGCAGTTCGTCAATAAGAATTATATCCCCGTTGTCCGTCCCGAATTCAAGTTTTGTGTCTGCAATGATAATGCCCCTGGTTTCAGCGTAGCGAGCGGCTTTTTCATAAATAAGAATGGACAAATCCCTTAACTTTTCGGCAGCCCCGTCCGGGGCTATATTTTTCATCTCATCAAGCGAAATATTCCTGTCGTGACAACCGGTTTCTTCCTTTGTCGCAGGGGTGAATACAGGCCTGTCCAGTTTGTCCGACTCTTTCAGTCCTAACGGCAACGGTATACCGCACACCTCACCCGTCTTTTTATAGTCCTGCCATGCAGAACCGCAAAGATATCCCCTGACGACACACTCAACGTTTAGTCGTTGGGCTTTTTTGACTATTACGGAGTTTTCCCTCATCCCATCCGGAATATTTTCAATTTCCCGTAGGTCACTCGTAATTATGTGGTTAGGCACTGTGTCCTTGAAATATTCAAACCAGAAGTTTGACATTTTGTTGACTATTTTCCCCTTCCCCGGTATAGCCGTAGGCAGGACGGAGTCAAAACAGGAGATCCTGTCGGTGGAAACAATCAGGAGCGCATCAGACCCGTTAAACTCTCCTATTCCGAAGACGTCCCGCACCTTACCGGAATACAAAAGAAACATGTGTTTCAGCATCATCGGACTGGGGATGTCCCGGTAATCTTCGGAGGGGTAATCTTCGTCTGCTTCTGGTATTTACCTTTCCTGTCTGCATACGAAACCATGCATTCTTCGTCACTTTCAAAAAATATAATCTGGGCGATACCCTCGTTCGCATATACCTTTGCAGGGAAGGGAGTTGTATTTGAAATCTCTATCGTGATATAGCCCTCCCATTCAGGTTCAAGGGGAGTGATATTAACCAATATGCCGCACCTGGCATAAGTTGACTTACCGAAACACAGGGCTAATACCTTCCTCGGTATCCTGAAATATTCAAGGGAACGGCCGAGCGCAAACGAATTCGGCGGGATGGTGCAGCAGTTGCCCTTAAATTCGGCCAGTGAGTCCGCAGCAAAATTTTTGGGGTCTATCACGACGTTGCCGGTGGATGTCCATATTCTGAATTCATCGGCCAGGCGGGCATCGTACCCGTAAGACGACAGTCCGTATGAGATTAAACCGTTTTTGACCTGTTTTCCTTCAAAGGGCTCAATCATTTTTTGCCCCGCAGCCATTTTCTTAATCCATTTGTCTGATTTCATATCATGTTGGTCGCCTTGCGATTTTTTGGTACCAATGCAGTTGACACAAAGTGTCATTGCGAGGAGCGTTAGCGACGAAGCAATCGCACAAGACAAGGAGGCGTAAAAAAACAATCCTAACAAAAGCGGGCGAAGGGATTTGAACCCTCGACCTTCTGGTTGGCAACCAGACGTTCTAGCCCCTGAACTACACCCGCATCAATCGAATTATTCTATCATTTTTTACGGAAAAAATCAAGGAGAATGAATATTATGCCCCGAATTTTGCAAGTTTCAAGGAGTGTGCCATCGCAAGGGACATGGCGCTTGTGGCATGGAATGTTCCCAATGAACCCCTGAGACACTCCCTTTCCGTAAAACGGCTGACTTCTCCGCCCGCAGTCCATTTGCTCATCAGCATAAACGGGACGGGGTGCCATGAATGGCCTTTTATGACCGCCGGCGTGGAGTGGTCTCCCGTTATAATCATAACATCGGGCTTAAGGGATAATAATTCAGGTATATATCTGTCAATTTCTTCAAATTTTTTGACCTTGCCGTCAAAATTACCGTCCTCGCCCATGGCGTCGGTGTCTTTTATGTGAAAATAAAAAAAGTCATGGTTAGCGTATTCCCTTTTTAACGTTTCAATTTCCGACGACAGGGTTTCCCCCGCATTTAAAATTTTCATCCCGACTAACTGCGCCAGCCCCTTATACATCGGGTATGTTGCAATGGCGGCAGGGTTTAATTTATACGCCTGTCCCATCTGCGGTATATCGGGGTATTTTGAAAAACCGCGCATCAGTATATAATTTGCCGGTTTCTCGTTTTTTATGATTTCCTGGACTTGCGTAAGGAATGCATTGAGCAGTCCTGCGGTTTTTTTTGCATCGGCAGCGGCGTCGGGTAAACCCTCGCCGGCTGAACTCTTACTGACTGAACCCGCCTGGATTTTATTGGGCGGATTGTTTTCTTTCTGGGGGTCGTTTTCCGTAACGTTTTCAGAAAGTCCATCGCCCCTGAACACGACCACAAACCTGTGCCCTTTTGCCGGTCTTATAATTATCTCCACGTCCCCGGTTTTTTTTATTTTTGATGAAATTTTAGCGCACAGCTCTTTGTTTTTTTCAGTCGGCAGACGGCCTGCCCGCCTGTCAATGACTTTTCCGGTTGAATAATCCATCGTGGCGAAATTAGCCCTGGCGCAAAGGTCATTTTTGCCGAGTTCCATTCCGATGCCGAGGGCCTCAAGCACCCCCCTGCCTATCTGGTATTTCAGCGGGTCATAACCGAAAAGAGAAAGGTGGGCTGGTCCTGAACCGGGTGTTATTCCATAGGCAACAGGGATACTCAAACCGCACGCTGAACGGTTGGCCAATTTGTCTAAATTCGGAATATTTGCTGTTTCAAGTTCCGTTTTGCCCGTTGCGGGATTTGACAGGCCACCCAGTCCGTCCATAACTACCAGAAGGATTTTCTGCTCATTTTTCTGTGAGATTGATTCCATCAATGCAAGGTTGTCCATTATTGTGTACTTATGGGCGGAATGCAACCTTTCGGCATATTAACACAGCCCTCTGCTAAATATTGCACC
>JAHJSO010000107.1 GCA_018830385.1 Elusimicrobiota bacterium
CACCAAATGATTGATCTCCATACGCACACGCTTTTTTCAGACGGTGAACTTCTGCCCAGCGAATTGGTTTATAGGGCGAAGGTGAACGGCTACTCTGCAATATGCCTTGCAGACCACGCAGATATCTCAATAATGGACTTTACCATACCAAGAATTGTCAGGGTAGCGAAACAACTTACGCTGTACTACCGGATTCTTGTTCTGCCCGGCGCTGAACTTACGTTCAACCCGCCCGAAATCCTTAAGAGCGCAGTCCGGTCAGCCAGAAAACTGGGGGCGAAGATAGTGGTCGTGCACGGTGAAACAACGGCGGAGCCGGTCCCTCCCGGGACAAACCGGGCAGGTATCCTTGCCGGGGCGGACGTCCTTGCACACCCGGGAAAAATTACGCCGGGTGACGCAAAACTTGCTGCCGACAAAAACACCTGCCTTGAAATAACCGCAAGGGCGTTCCACAGCAAAACAAACGGGTATGTCTATTCCATTGCCAAACGCTTCGGGGCGAAACTTGTTTTTAATACCGACACCCACTCTCCTGAAAACCTGATAGACGGCAAAGGGGTAAGGAAAATATTAAAGATTGCCGGCATACCTTACAAGGAATTTTTAACAATGCAGCAAAATGCATCTGATATAATCAGTTCAATAGTTTAACGCGTCTTTAACGAGGCGCCGTACAAATCAGGACACAATGGACTGGAGACAAATGGACAGGATAGTTGCATCCGACATAACTCTGCGTAAAAAATTTCTGGATTTCTGGGCGCATTACGGCCACAACGTCGTCCCGTCCGACTCGCTTATACCGTCTTCAGACCCGACGATGCTGTTCACGTCGGCCGGCATGGTGCAGTTTAAAAAATATTTCACCGGCGAACTGAAAATGTCTCCGCCGAAGGCGGTATCCTGCCAGAAATGCCTCAGGACTTCCGACATAGAGAAAATAGGGCACACACCCCATCACCTGAGTTTTTTTGAAATGCTGGGCAACTTTTCATTCGGGGACTATTTCAAAAATGACGCAATAAACTGGGCTTGGGAATTCCTGACGAAAGACGCCTCCCTTCCGAAAGAAAAATTGTATGCAAGCGTATATAAAGAGGACGAAGAGGCATACGATATATGGAGAAAAATCCTTCCGGCAGACAGGATATACAAACTCTCCGAAGAAACGAATTTCTGGAACATGGGCACTACAGGGCCGTGCGGGCCGTGCTCTGAAATAATCTATGACATGGGTGCAGAGAAGGGATGCGGCAAAAAGGGGTGTTCGCCCTCCTGCACCTGCAACCGCTGGCTTGAGGTGTGGAACCTGGTCTTCACTCAGTATGACAGACAGGATGATGGCTCCCTTGTCCCCCTGCCGAATAAAAACATTGATACCGGTATGGGGATTGAACGGCTTATGATGGTCTGCGACGGCAAGGACAGCGTATTTGATACGTCTCTATTCCAACCGATAATAAAAGAGATTGAAAAACACTCAGATGGGGGGGGGAAGTCCCTGCAGGTTTCTGCGAAACCTAATCGCGGGGATGTATCCCTGCAGGTTTCATCAAAGAGAATAATATCCGACCATCTCAGGGCAATGACGTTTTTGATTGCAGACGGGGTCCTGCCTTCAAACGAGGGCAGGGGTTATATAGTGAGACGGCTCATCCGCAGGGGAACAAGGGAAATTAAAAGGGCGCAGGGAGTCGCCGCCGACAGGCCTCTCCTCTATAAACTCACCTCAAAGGTTATAGAAATGATGAAGGACGTTTACCCTGAATTATCCATCAGGAAAGAAAACGTAGCAACAATAATAAAAATGGAGGAGGAAAAATTCCTGGAAACCCTCGGTGTCGGGATGTCGCTTCTTGACGACATAATGGCTAAGGTAAAAAAAACTGGGGCAAAAAACGTCCCGGGAAACGACGTTTTTGTTTTATACGACACGTACGGTTTCCCCCAGGATTTGACTGCAGAAATCCTCTCTGAGGCGGGTTTAACCTATGACCGCGACGGGTTTGACCGCCTGCAACTCTCTGCAAAAGAAACGGCAAAAAAATCCTGGAAGGGGGTGGCTGTGACAAATACGTCCTTATACAAAAGCATCCCTGCCGTTAGTTTTATCGGCTATGAACATTTATCTTCAGAGAGTAAAATTACCGGCATAATCAAAAATGGCGTGATTTCGGAATCCATCGGCCGGGGCGAAGAGGGGGAAATTATACTTGACACGACCCCGTTTTACGCCGAGGCAGGCGGACAGGTGGGCGATACGGGCAGTATAACCTGCGGGCAGGAAACGGCAGCCAGCGCGGCTGAGTCAGGCCGAACGGACGGTACATTCCACGCGGGTGGCGCGGCTGAAGTTCTTAACACGACAAAACCAACCGATACCGTGTCTGTCCATCATGTGAAAGTAACCGGCGGGGAGTTTAAGGTCGGGCAGATTGTGATTGCCTCCGTTGATGTCGTCCGCAGAAAAAAAATAATGAGTCACCACACTGCGACGCACCTCCTCCACAAGGCGTTGAAGAGCGTATTAGGCGGACAGGGAACGCAGTCCGGCTCACTGGTTGCGCCTGAGCGGTTCCGTTTTGATTTCGCTCACTTTAAAGCCCTGTCTGAAAGGGAAATGGAACGCATAGAAGATATGGTGAATGAAAAGATAATGGAATGTCACCCGGTGCGGACGGTCATAACGACGCTCAAACAGGCGAAGGAATGGAACGTGACCGCTCTCTTCGGCGAGAAATACAGCGAGTCGGTAAGATGCGTAATCATCGGCGATGCTCCGGTGCAGGGCTCGCAGGTCTCACCGGCAGCGGGGACACCGTCTACCTCGCTGGCAGCGGCTCCGGCGCCGGTAAGCATGGAATTGTGCGGGGGAACCCACTGCAAAAACACAGGTGAAATAGGTATGTTCAAAATTATATCGGAAACGTCCATCGGCAGCGGCCTCAGGAGGATTGAGGCGGTGTGCGGCATTGAGGCGATGGCATGGCTAAGGCAGAGTATTGAACTCCTGAACGCCGTCGCTGACAAACTTAAATCAACGCCGGCTGACTCTCCGTCCAAAATTGAAACTCTCATTAAAAAACAAAAAACGCTGGAAAAGGAAATAGAAAACACCCGCTCAACGTTGCATTCATCAAAATCAAAAGAATCGGAATACAAAGTCGGAAAAGAAAAGGACAAAATACTGGCCGTACAATCATTCAGCGACGAACAAATCGCCGAAAAAAACTTGAGGGCCATTGCGGACCAAATGAAAGACAAAAGGAAGTCCGGCAGTATAATAATGGTTTCAAATGCAGTGCCGGACAAGGTATCGTTTGTAATTACTGCGACGGAAGACCTGCTCGGCGAAGGAATTGATTCCGGCCGCCTGGCAAAAGAGTTCGCAAAATTAATACAGGGCTCAGGCGGGGGTAGGAAGGACTTCGCCCAGGGTGGCGGCAGGGACGTATCAAAATTTAAGCCGGCGCTGGAGAAACTGGCGGAATTGCTTGACAAAATGTAGGACATGCGCCCATAGCTCAACTGGATAGAGCACAGGCCTCCGGAGCCTGTGGTATGGGTTCAACTCCCATTGGGCGTATTTGAAAAAAAGATGAAATCACCACGGCTCGTAATTGCAGTAATCGGCGGCAGCGTATGCCCGAGTAAAAAGATTGCTGAAATCTCGTTCCAGACAGGGCAGGAGATAGCCCACCGAGGACACATCCTTGTGTGCGGCGGGATGGGCGGGGTAATGGAAGAGGCATGCAGGGGGGCAAAGTCCGCCGGGGGCATTACCGTCGGGATATTGCCCGGCAAAACCAATGCCAACGCAAATCCCTATGTTGACGTGCCCGTTATAACCGCAATGAACCATGCCCGGAATGCAATAATAGTAAGGACTGCGGACGCAGTAATCGCCATTGACGGGCAGTACGGCACACTCTCGGAAATAGGACTGGCGAAGGTAATTGACAAACCTGTCATCGGCTTGAAAACATGGGATATAAAAGGGGTAATTCCCGTCTCAACCCCGCAGGAGGCAGTTGACAGATGCGAGCAGTCGTGCAGCGGGTAAAAAAGGCAGGCGTCTCGTTTGATTCAACCCAAAGGCAAATCGGTGCGGGGATAGCCGTTTTTGTAGGCGTCGGCAACACGGACAGTGACAGTGACGCCTCGTGGCTTTCGGACAAGATACTCAATCTGAGGATATTCCCCGACGAGAACGACAGGTTTGATAAATCAGTCATGGACATAAGGGGTGATATTCTTGTCGTATCGCAATTCACTCTCTACGGAAATACGGACAAGGGCAGGCGGCCCGATTTCATTGAGGCGGCAAAACCAGAACAGGCGCTACCCCTGTATGAAAAATTCGTGGAGAAATTAGTCGCATCGCGTCTCAAGGTACAGCCGGGAAAATTCCGGGCGAAAATGCTTGTTGAAATACATAACGATGGTCCTGTAACAATTCTGCTTGATTCAAAGACAAAAGAGAAATGAGCATTTTAATCTGCAAGGGTGTGCTAATCCGTGCCTTTAAAATTCGCAAAAAAATGGTAAAATATAAGAGGTAGTGTCACAATGAAAATGTTAGTCAGATTGCTTGTATTATTTGTACTGTTGGACATGGGGCTATGTTATGCTGTCGCACAGGTTGGGTTTGGCGTCGGGGTTGATTTCACACCCGGTGCGTATGACGAACGCCGACTGTCAAGGGAAGAAAAAAAGGAACCCCCGAAGAACCCTATGGTTGAAAAAATTTCCGAAAGGTTCGGGCAAAAATCCGAAGAACTCCAGCGGCTCTGGCGCCGCGGCTACGGTTACGTGGAATTAATAAAAATTCTGCTCATTGTGAAGGAAGTCAACAAGGATCTGAACGAAATAGTAAAGCAGAGGGACAAGCGCGTCCGTCTTTCAAAGATTGCCGAAAGTTACGGGGTTGACTATCACATGATTTACACGCTCTCATACGCCATCAGGTCAGAACTTGAAACTGAAAATAATACAACTTCGGGGAGTTCGGAGGACAGATGAAGAAAACAATTATAACCTATGCGATAGGGGCGTTATACCTGGCGTCCATTGTTTGTGCGGTACTCCTGCTATTTTCAAAAAAGACGACATCGCCTGAAAAAATCCTCCAGTCCAGGATTGTGCCCGTAGCCGGGGATGCCATCGCCGTTATCAACATCTCAGGGCCGATAAGGATGGGTTCCAGACCGAGGGCGTTCCTGTCCTATGATTCCGAAGCGATACTGCGCCGTCTCAGAAACACTTCGTCCCGCAAGGACGTAAAGGCGATAGTATTAAGGATAAACTCACCCGGTGGCAGCGTGGCGGCGGTCCAGGAGATATATTCCGAGGTTATGAAAATCAGGGCGGAAAAGAAAAAACCCGTCGTCGCTTCGTTTGGAGACGTCGCTGCAAGCGGCGGGTATTACATCGCAAGCGCCTGCGACAAAATAGTCGCTAACCCCGGCACAATAACCGGTTCAATAGGAGTCCTGCTTGAACTGGGCAACGTCCAGGAATTATTCAAAAAAATCGGGGTCAGAATGGAAACGATAAAATCAGGCAAGCACAAGGACACAGGTTCCATGTTCAGGGAGTTGTCCGTTGACGAAAGAAAGATGTTCCAGGAACTTGTCAACGAGGCGTTTAATCAATTTATTAACGACATTGTCCGCGGCAGGGGCATGCAGAGGGAAAAGGTTGAAGCCCTGGCGGACGGCAGGATATACACCGGCTCACAGGCGGTGCAAAACGGACTGGTTGACAAACTTGGCAACGACCAAACCGCCATTGAGACAGCAAAAGAACTGGCCGGTATTTCGGGTGAGCCGAGGATTATAGGCGAATACGACGTGTGGGAACAATTCCTGCAGATTTTCAACCCGCCTAAATCCCTGTCGCCCATTGATGAACTTGTTTCAAAACAGAAACTCAGATTTGAATATATGCTTGAATAGACGCAGATGCCCTGCGCCGGCCCTTGCCGGACATAATCGGACTGCGCCCGGTGATTACCGGGCAGGAGAAGCAGGAGAATTTTTCAGATGAACGCATACGTTGATTTTATACTGGGTTTTTTATTGTCACCCCGCGATGAAATTGAGAAGGTCAAAAACAATAATCTCGCAGTGCCCGCTTTTATAAACCTGCTGATTATTGTTATTGCGATCTCTATCAGCGGGCAGATCCTCTATCCATACGGCGGCGTAAAATCAATCGTACTCCTTGTCCTGAACACCACGCTGAATGCGGCTCTCATCCTTTCTTTTATATTCATTGCGTCGGGATGGTATCACTTTATCTCTGCTTTATTTGGAAAACACGGTGAAATAAAAAACACGATAACTCTTATGGCATTATCCCTGTCCCCTCTTTTGCTTTCACTGCCGTCCCTCATAATCCTTTTAAAACTTACGGGTAACCCCGTCATGTTCTATTCTGTTATTATGTTCTTAATTTTTATCTGGATATTTTCACTGTCGTTTATTTCCATCCGTCTCAATTACGGCCTCTCTGCAAGAGAAACAGCCGTCGTGCTTTTTTCTCCGGTTATTTTTATACCTTTGTTTTTTGTAATAATCACCATTTCTCTCGTAATATTTGCTTACGCAATATTTACTTAGGAGTCAATAATGGATTTAACGATGCCGAAAAAAAATTTTCGTCCCTTGCTGCATTCCTCCGTCCTTTCATGCTTTGTATTATGCTGGGGAACGGGCGCTGGTATCCTGTATGCCCAGAACCATTCTCAAAACCAGAAATTAAGGGCGGGTGAATCAAACATTATTTCCCCGAAACAGGAAAAATCGGAGGCACCAAAAATGGCTAATACAATAAAACTTCCCGAACCCGTATATAAAAGCAGCATATCAGTAGAAGAAGCGATTCTTAAAAGACGCTCTGTCCGGGATTTTTCAAATAAAAAACTGCCGATTGAACTTATTTCTCAACTTTTATGGTCCGCCCAGGGGATTACTGATAAAACAAACAAATTCAGGGCAGCGCCCTCTGCGGGGGCTCTCTATCCAATGGAACTCTATATAGTTTCGCCGGATGGCATCTTCCACTATATTCCCGATGGCCACAGGATACAAAAATTGCAGGGTGATGACCTGCGGCAGGACCTTGCAAACGCCTGCTGGGGTCAAAACTTTGTCGCTGTTGCAGGAATCAGTATAATAATTGCTGCTGACTACGGCAGAACTACATGGCGATACGGCAACAAGGGAATTCGCTATGTGGACATAGAGGCGGGACACATCGCACAAAACATACATCTCCAGTCAGTCGCATTGAATCTTGGCTCTGTGCCGGTCGGTGCATTCAATGACAAGGCAGTAAAATCACTTCTTAAACTACCAGCCGCCCAGCAACCCATTTATGTAATACCCGTCGGCTATCCTGTCCGGGAAACACTCCTACCGGAAACCCCTGAAAACGAAAAATAAATCAGAAAGAGGGGGGAATTTCCTTGTCAAATTCCCCGCCCAGCACTACCATAAATTTAACTATTTGCCAATATTTGCCAAACAAGGTACCGGAGTATTTCGGTGTAAACTTGTGGTTACAGGGTGTTCCGGCATAAATTCCCAGGTGCTTTGTGATATCCTTGGTTAAATCTCAGTATACATGGTATCCTGGCATGAACCTCCGGATACGGGGTATTTTAGCCCTTCCGGGCATAGTATGTTCCGGCAGTAAACTTGCGTGCACCGAGTATTCCGGTGCGAACAGAGTACGCTGGGATGTCATTCCGAACTATGCCCTGCCCTAAAATCATATTATTCCATGCCCTGAAACCAGTCCGGCTTGCACCATACCTTCACAATGTCAGGGTTCCGGGCTTGATTCGGAACCTCAGTAAAATCAATACCATTGATTTGCCCATAATTATTTCTCTCGGTCATTAGTTCCGATAAGGGATATTATGTTAATCTAATAGCATTACCACTGCGGTATAACTATACGTATAAACTACTTTAATTATATATCCAAAATAGCAGTAAAATCATATATAATTTATGCATATCTGATGTATTACTTCAAATATTCAAAGTTAGCAGTCTCAATTTTTTGCTTTTTTAGCCGGATTTTCGGCCTGGCGGGATGTACGCGTTTGCAAACGGCGGGTTTCGGAAAAATCTCATCTCAAATTAAAAAACGGCCAAAAGATACCGGGGCATAGCCGCTCGGGTTTTTGCCTTTCCAAAAAGACCTTAAAAGAA
Source organism: Elusimicrobiota bacterium (assembly GCA_018830385.1). Lineage (GTDB taxonomy): Bacteria > Elusimicrobiota > Endomicrobiia > CG1-02-37-114 > JAHJSO01 > JAHJSO01. Next base: position 8,229 of record JAHJSO010000107.1, read on the forward strand.
CCTATATTTAAATAACCCTGCTACCCCTTAAAAAATGCCCACTGAATTGCCTTCCCCAAAAAACCGTTAGAACCATAGGTACCTGATGCACCTGGTGAGGCATCAAAAACTCTCATTCCCTAAAAAACCATGAAACCCTATGGGACGCGGCGCCCCTTGCCGGGAACACCGGAAACATTTGGAAGCGTAAGGACAGGGTACTCCGGAAAAGACCATGAAAACCCAAAAATGCGGAATTAGCGCTCGGGGGCAGGGATATCATTAAAATACGACAAAAAGACGCACCTCAAAAAAACCATGAAAACAGCAGGGGTCTGACAACCGGCTGATGTTACAAAAACCGCATGCTTCCGAAAAGACCACCAAAACCATGGGACAAGTGACCGCCACATGACGCAACAAAATTAGGCACTCCCAAAAAGACAATGAAGACCCAAAAATGTTGTCGGGAAGGGCTATTACGCCGTAGTTTTTCTGAATATCTTTATTGTTTCCAGCAGGAGAACAAAGGAAAGGACCAGCAAAACGGCCGCCGTAATACCGACAACATTAAATCCGTACTGAACAACCAGTAAAACGACCGCCCACGAGGTAACAATAAGCATAAAGACAGCGGGGATGGCGACAAAAAAAATATTTTTCCCCCTCCTCTTGAGCCAGACGGAAATTGACAGTAGCGCCAGTGCTGCCAGGAGTTGGTTAGTGGCCCCGAAGACCGGCCAGATAATTTTCCAGGAAGGGACCGGATTGCCGCCTGCGTCGCTCATCGGCAAAAAAATAAACAACGACGGTAAAATAAGCGTAATTGCAGTCGCCATATACCTGTGTCTGGGTTCTTTCAAATCCAGAAACTCCTGCAATATGTACCTTGATATACGGGTGGCAGTGTCAAGCGTAGTGAGCATGAAAGTTGAAATAGTCAGCATACCGAAGGATATACACAACTCCCTGTTTAATCCCAACATGGAACCGAATTGCCCGAGTCCGTTCGCATATATAGACAACGGCGATTTGCTTGTTAAATCAGGCCTCTTCGTGAGAAGCATTACGGTGGAAAGAGCTATTACCGCAAACTACCCCCTCCAGCAGCATCCCGCCGTATGCGACCGGTTTTGCGTCGGTCTCATAGCACAACTGCTTCGCCGTAGTTCCGCTCGCCACAAGCGAGTGGAACCCGCTTACGGCGCCACAGGCGACCATCACAAAAAGCATCGGGAATATTCCGCCGGCACCTTCGCTGTGCCATGCAATAAATGCAGGAAATTCTATTGTCTGCGTGTTAGATCCCATGAGTATCCCCGACACCCCTACTATTACCGAGATGTAAAGCAGGAACGAACTTAGATAGTCCCGGGGCTGGAGGAGCATCCAGACGGGCAATACGGAGGCGACAAAACAGTACGCAAGTAATACCGCTCTCCATATTGTCGCACCGTTGACAAATACCAGCGGGTATTTCTGGCCGGCGAATATCCCGGCAAAAATCATCAGGACGAATGCCGCCGTTAAAACCCCCAGTTTTATCTTCAGCCTGTACAAACATAAACCGAATGCAACTGCCAGAAATATGTAAATTACCGACGATGAGGCGACACCCCCGTTCATTGTGAACGTGTTTACCGTAAGGTCAATGAATACAGTCAACACGTATATCAGCGCCAGCCAGGTAAACGCCAGGAACAGTTTGTATGCCCTGCCCGAGATGTATTCTTTCGCCAGTTCGGATATGGACTTCGCTTTGTGTTTTATTGATGCCACCAGGCTCGCAAAGTCGTGTACACCGCCGATAAAAACGCTCCCGATGAGAATCCACAGCAGTGCGGGCAGCCAGCCAAAAATAAGCGCGGCTGCAATCGGCCCTACTATGGGGCCTGCACCCGCTATTGACGAGAAATGGTGTCCGAAAAGAACGAACTTGTTGGCGGGGCAGTAATCAATACCGTCATTCATCGTATGCGCAGGGGTTTTGTTTCCGCGTGATACGTCAAGTTTTTTCTCAAGGTACCTCCCGTAAAAAATATACCCCGAAATAAAAAAGAGAATGGATATTATCAGAATGTATGCTATCATTTTGCCTGCTGTTGGGTGGTGCCGGCAGAGGTTTTATCAGGAAGTATTATACCGATGGCAATAATTATATACGCACCAACTATAAGGAATGGCGAAAGGACGCTCGCCCAGTTCTGGCCTTCGGGGTCTGTCTTTGTCAGAATAAAAAAACCGGTTATCAGTATGAGTATGCCTGCGAGTATCACCTTTTTACCTGCGGCTGTAATCCCTTTTACTTCCGGCATATCGCTCTGCGTCTTTAAATTATTTTTCTTTTTATCGGCCATTTTTTTCTTCCCCCCCCCCGCGAGCTGCTCTGAACCCCGTGGCAGTGAAACCTGTGCGACTGATTTAGCGTCATTACGCCACCCTGTTTTAACGCCCGTCCTGATTATATTATAATAGATTTTAGGATGGTTGTCAAGGAACATATCCCGGAGTTATCGGGCAGAAGAGCGGTCCCCCGTATATCTTTTTCCCGAATTCTTTTATGAGCCCCTTCCCTTCGTTGCCGGTCAGAAATTCAACGAATTTTTTCGCACAGCCGTGGTTCGCCCGGGGGAATTTTTCGGGTGAGACCGGGATAAGCGAATACGGATTGTAAAGTAACGTGTCGTTATCAAATAGCAGGGCAAGTGATTTGAGTTTCCCCGAATGATGCAGCCATGTTGATTTGTCGGTCAGACAATACGCCCGTTTCTCGTCTGCAATCCTGAGCGTCAATTCCATGCCGGAACCGGATTCCATATAATTCTTCATCCTTGTCCGGGCGTCCCTGGCTTTCTCCCAGATTAACGTTTCTCTTTTGTGCGTGCCTGAATTGTCTCCGCGCGAAACGAAAAATGCGTCTTTCCGCGCAATTTTTTCAAAAGCATCAACCACGCCCGTTGATGATTTTATACCGGCAGGGTCGTCCCCGGGCCCGATTATCACAAAATAATTATACATAACCTCATGCCTCTGCGTCCCGAAACCATCCCTTACAAATTCTTCTTCCGACTGCCTATCGTGGACGAATAAAATATCGGCATTTCCATCACGGCCGAGCCGTATCGCCTGGCCCGTGCCAACTGCAATAACCTTCACCCTGCACCCGTGCTTTTTTTTAAAGACAGGGACAATAAAATCAAGCAGTCCCGAATCCTCAACGCTTGTCGTCGTGGCCAGGACAACCGTCCTGTCGTATCTTCCTTTACGGCTGTCACTTGTACGGCTGTCGCCTGCCCGTGCAACAAAAAGATTGCCGAACTGTAAAAAACACACGACTGCAAGTATGGCTTTTTTAATCATCAGACCGTCCTTTTATTCCCCATTGCGGAACGCCCCCCCTTTTTTTCTGCCTCCCGGGAGTGCCCGCCCTCCCGTCCCCCGTTGCCACCCTCCACCGGCCGAACAACGAACCACAAACATTTTTTCTGCCTCATAAAAAGTATAGCAAATAATTTGAACTTTGTCCAAAACGGCGTAATTCTCTTTATAATTCCCTTTATACCTTGACAAAAATTAAATTTTTTTATAGAATAGGTGATAGGGCTGTGGGTTATCTGCCGTGCATGTTATTGGCCCCCAGCCGCCAGTTTTTACAGAAACCGGAGGGATATTCTTAATGGACTTACTGATTAAAAATGCCAGGATGCGGGGCCGTGATGGGCTGATGGAGATAGCGATATCCAAGGGCGGGATACAAAAGATTGCCAAAAAATGTCCCGGCAAAGCGGAAAAAACCATTGACGCAAAAGGGAATCTTGTTACGGAATCATACTGTAACGCTCACCTGCACCTGTGCAAGGTCTGGACGCTCCAGATGATGGATGAAAAGGCATTGAAAGATTATCACGGCAGCGACATGGGAAAGGCAATGACGGCGATTGAACTTGCTGCCCGTGTTAAGGAAAAATATGACGAGAAATGGATTATAAAAAACGTCCGCAAAGCCGTTGAACTCGCCGCCCGTTACGGAAACCTTCACATAAGGGCGTTTGTTGACGTTGATACCAAGGCGCGGCTTGAAGGCATTAAGGCGGTGCTGAAGGCAAGGGAAGAATACAAAGGCATCGTCAACATTCAGGTCGTTGCATTCCCGCAGGATGGTGTTGTCAGGGATCCCGGCGCCGAGCAACTTATAGTCCGGGCGATGGACATGGGGGCGGACGTCGTCGGCGGCATACCGTGGATTGAATACACGGAAGAGGATGAAAGAATTCATATCCAAAAGATGGTTGCAATCGCCAGAAAGTACAAAAAGGATGTGTCAATGCTTGTTGACGATGCGGGCGACCCTACACTTAAAACAATTGAGATGCTCGCTACGGAAACGATAAAGACCGGCTGGCAGGGCAGGGTACTCGCCCAGCACGCACGCGCCATGTGCCTGTATCCCAAGCCCTATTTCCAGAAGGTCGCCGCACTGCTTAAAAAGGCGGGGATGGGTGTCGTGAGCGACCCTCATACAGGCCCGCTCCATGCACGGGTGAAAGAACTCCTTGAGGAAGGTGTCCAGGTTTGTCTCGGCCAGGACGATATTTCCGACGCCTACTATCCCTACGGCCGCAACAATATGCTTGAAATTGCGTTTCTCGCGTCGCATCTTTTATGGATGACGACG
>JAHJSO010000015.1 GCA_018830385.1 Elusimicrobiota bacterium
CCCCCCCCCGTTATTGTTTCCTGAACTTTATCTGCCGCGATAATTTCTTTGCTGCGGAATGCTGTTTCTTCGCCTGTGACCCCAGTCGGGCCATGCTTTCACACAACTCAATCGTTTCCCTGTCCGTTACGAGCCCCTGCTTATAAAGTGAATACGTCCTCTTGCCGATCGTATAAAGCTTTGACAATTTTGCTCTTTCAAGGTCAAGTTCCTTAAGTTTGTGCCCGCCCGCGCGCAGACCCAGGGAAGCGTCTTCTTTTACTATTTCCGCTATTTCTCCCGCCCTGCTTTTAACCTTTCCAAACTCTTCTTCCACTCTTGACAAAAATTTCTTCATCCTTTTTTGCATTTGATTACCTCCCGGTACACCGGTAATTTGAACGCCTTGCGCCCGTGCCAAAATGTCAAATGTCAAGACCTGACCCCCGCCCTGACCCCGCCCCTGCTGGCCCCGATACCACCGCCGTCTAACAAATCGTCGCTTCCTTCTCGGGGTCAAACAGGTGCACTTTGTTCATGTCAAAAACGACCTCTATCAACTGGTTTGACTTCGCCTGGTTGTGTGCGTCAACCCTGGCGATAAAATTATTTCTGCCTGAATTCATATGCAGATAGACCTCGGAGCCCATCGGTTCAACGACGTCCACGGTTACCGTAACGACGTTTCCTTCAAGCGGGCCTATCCTGTAAAAAAGTTTATCGTATATGTCCTCGGGCCTTATGCCCATCAGTAACTTCTGTCCTGCATAGGGGTCAATCGCTTTCTTCATATCATCGGCAAGTTTAACCTTGAACGTGCCTTCATCCAGCCACAAACTCTCCCTGACTTTTATGACTTCAACCATGATAAAATTCATCGGCGGTGAACCGATAAAACCGGCTACGAATTTGTTCACCGGTTTATCGTAAAGCAAGAGCGGCAAGTCAACCTGCTGGATTAATCCGTCTTTCATCACACAGATTAAATCACCCATAGTCATGGCTTCAACCTGGTCGTGCGTAACGTATATAATCGTGGTCTGCAGGCGCTCGTGCAATTTTTTTAATTCCGCCCTCATCTGCACCCTGAGTTTCGCGTCCAGGTTGCTCAGCGGCTCGTCAAACAAGAAGACCTTCGGCTTCCTGACTATGGCCCTGCCCACGGCGACCCTCTGCCGCTGGCCGCCTGACAGTTCCTTCGGCTTTCTGTTCATGAGATGGGGAATATTAAGAATTTCCGATGCTTCTTTCACCCTTGCTTCTATTTCTTTTTTGGAATAGCCGCGCAGTTTCAGCCCGAACGCCATGTTGCCATACACGCTCATATGCGGGTAGAGAGCGTAATTCTGGAACACCATCGCTATGTCCCTGTCCTTCGGCGGGACATTGTTCACCTTTTTGTCACCTATGAATATCTCGCCATCGGTTATATCCTCCAGCCCGGCAACCATCCTCAAAGTGGTGGTTTTGCCGCACCCTGAAGGGCCTACGAGGATACAGAATTGTTTATCTGCAATATCCAGGTTGAAATCCTTTACTACCGTCGTTTCTCCGAATTTTTTAGTGACATTTTTTAACAATACCCGTGACATTTTCCCTCCCTGGGCACATCACATCCCGCACCCGTTTTCGGATTATTCCTCTGTTTCCGCATTTATGGTAACTTCAACTGATGACCCCTTCGGAACGCTTGAACCCGCTGCAGGTTTCTGCCTGAGTATAATGTCAAAATCATGGTCAATGCTCGTCGTCCTTGAAATCCTGCCTAATTTCAGCCCCCTGCTGTCCAGCAGTGCCTGCGCCTCCGGGAGCGTCTTTCCCCACAGGTTCGGCACGCTTACCTTTACGATCACAGCCCTTTTAACAGGCGCTCCTGCGCTTACCGTAATGTCAATTACGGTACCCTTTTCAACCTCGGTGCCCGTGGCAGGGATGCAGGATATAACCCTGCCCTTCGGGACACCCGCTGATTTTTCACTGGATACGTCTCCGACGCTCAACCCCAGGGAAGTCAGTTGCGCGGTTGCTTCTTCCTTTGAAAGTGAAAACAAAACAGGCACCGACACCTTTTCCTTCCCCTTGCTGATTATGATTTCTATTTTTGATTTTTCAGGGAGGATAAGCCCCGCTATGGGCGACTGTCCCGTCACACTGCCTGCAGGGATTTCATCGTTATACTTTTCTCCGGACACCACCGTTATAAACCCCCTGTTTTCAAGTATCTGTTTCGCCTCACTCAGGACAACCCCTTTCAGATTGGGCACTTCCGTCTTTTTAATGAACATTTTTTCAAGTAAGGGCGCACCGAATTTCACCATAAGCGCGCTGATTATCAGGGATACAAGAACGGACGTGGCAAGAGAAATCCAGAAAATCTTTTTTCCAATCTTTACCTGCTTAATCGGTGTTTGTTCTGTCATGTGCGTTCACTCTCCTTTTTGTGCTTTCCCGCCACACTCACCTTACGCCCTGCCCTTACTGGGTCTCCAGGAATTCCTTATACATACGGCTCTGGTCCCTTCCCTCTCTTTTAGCCATGTAGAGGGCTGAGTCGGCCGCTGAAATGAGCGCCTCCTTGTAATCAGCGTCCGCAGGATAAAGAGTAATACCTATACTGACGGCAAGTTCAATCTTTGTCCCGCCGTAATCAAAAACGTGCGACCGGACGCCCTTGCGTATTTTCTCTGCAATATTCATGGATTCTTCAATCTCGCAATGGGGCAGATAGATAATAAACTCCTCGCCGCCATACCTGGCTATCAGGTCCCCCTTGCGGATATTCTCCGTGAATATTTTTGAAATCTCCCTGAGGACAAAGTCCCCGGCAGGGTGGCCATACGTATCGTTAACGTTCTTAAAGTGGTCAATGTCAATCATAAAGACCGCAAACCTGTTTCCGTATCTCTTTGCCCTGAGTATCTCCTCATCAAACCTCTCAATAAAATATCTCCTGAGGAAAAGGTCGGTCAGCCCGTCCTTCCTTGAGCGCCTCTCCACCTCTTCATAAAGGTCGGACCTCCTCAACGCCAGGGTCAACTGTGAGAAAAACGGCGATATTTCATCAACGCATTCCTGCTCCTTGCCGACTTCAACCTGAAAAATAAAATATCCCAGGTTCTGTTCAAGGTAAACCGGCCAGAAAATGCTCCCGCCCAATTTCACTACGTCCTTGCTCCTGAGGAGGTCACTCCTGCCCCCCAGGAATTCAACCCAGTCGGGCTTGCTGCTTTCCTCGGAACAGAACATTGCGTCCTCGTCAATGCCCGTTTCACCTTTTTTATTGAAGTAAACGACCTGTTTTATTTTATCCGATTTTTTGAGGAGCGCCATGGTAAAATATTCAAGCATATCGTACATATCCATGTGCTCCACTATCTCTTTGCTTACCAGGTACATGTCCCTTATCTTTTCCAGGTTGACCTTCATTTTGGTGTGGGACTTTCTGATTGTATCCCTGACTCCGGTGAGCCCCTCAACCTTCTTGCGCAGATGCTTCAGTACCGGCTCATTTTTCTTTTCAATGTCTTCGTAAGAACGGAAATAAATCGCGCCGAAATACATTGAGAGCAGGAGGTATATGTCGTAATTAAAAACGACAAACAGTTCCCTCGTTTTCAGGAAAGGCAACAACATCCCTATACCCGTCATAACCGGAAGGATATCCGAATAACGCAGGCAGAAATAAAACACCGCAAGAGGCATAACGAACATCCAGCACAGCGCGTACCTCTCGGGCAGCAACATCATCAGGATGCTCCATAAAACTACAAACCCGATTGCCGTTTTCTTATTCCTGCTGACTTTCAGCCATTCCATGTTTCTACCCTATTCCTGCCACCGTTTTTAGCATCGTAAAGCGCCCTGTCCGACGCATTTATAAAGTCGGCGATGCTTCCCATTGAGTTGTTTATCCCGCTGACACCCAAACTTATCGTTATGCGTAAACGCAGGTATTTCTGCAAAACACCCTCCTGTGCATCCGCCGGAATCATAAACATTTCCGTCTGGACCGTCCTGCGGACCTCTTCCGCCAGGTATGCCGCCCCGTCAACGCTTGTTTGTACCATAAGTATTGCAAACTCTTCGCCGCCGTACCTCACAACGATGTCCGTCTCCCTTGCCCTCTTTTTGAGAATCCCTGACAGTTGCACGAGGATTTTATCCCCTGCGGAGTGGCCGTAAACGTCGTTTACCTTTTTGAAGTGGTCTATGTCAATCAATACGAGTGAAAGCGTAAGGTTGTGCGACTTCGCCAGCAGGAATTCCTCCTCAAACCGTTCCTTGAAGTATTTATGGACGTAAAGACCGGTGAGCCCGTCGGTAATTGCCAGTTCCTGGGTTTTGTTGAACAATTCTGCATTCGTTATGGCCATTGAAGATATACCGCAGAATATTGAGAAAAGGCGGAGGTCGTCTTCGCTGAACGGGGTGTTGTCCTTAATCTGGATACATCCCCATTCCTGGCTGACCGGGTCAATGGGGATTGCAACTGCAATACAGGACGTATAGTCAAGGTCCGTATCTCCGGTAATCCCGATGATTTTTCCTTCCTTTTTTATGTCCTTTATGCTTATGGGGTACCTTTTCTCAATTGACCACCTGCAAACGGGATCGGCTGTTTCCGCACACATGTCAACGACGATGACGCCCCGCCCTATGAATTTTTCCCCTTCGGACTTTATAAGTTTGACGAGTTTGTCTTTTTCCAGGACAATGCCCAGCTGGGTTGATATGTCCTTAAGTTGCGAATAACTGTTGTACTGGCGGGTGAAATTTTCTATTTCATCCGGGAGTTTGTTGATTTCCTCGTCTATCTCGTTCAGCGAGATTTCAAGGTTCTCCCTGTCCTCGTCGTATTTCGCCCCCCTCTTGCTCACCGTCTCAAGCAACCGCTGGAGCAATGCGAACAGAACCCACATCAGCCCGATTTCCAGCGCCACAATAATATTCTCAACCGGGAACGCGGCTCCCTTCGGGATGGGGTAGAGTATAACGATGAAAAAACCTATGAAAGTAAAGATGACCGTTGTCGTCAAACTGCTCAGCGAACCGAAGAGGAAGTGTTCAAGGATGACAAGAATATTGAAAATGGGGAATATTGCAGCCGGCGGAACCGTCTGGTTTATCAGCGGTATCTCCCCTTTGATAAGGATGAAAACAAGCAATACGGCCAACGCCCATGCGGCAAACCTGATAATAAACTTTTTTTCAATCATTGTCTTTTAAAATTTGAACAACAAACTTATCCTGTGGGCGGTGCCAAAATCAGCATTCGGAAGATAGGCGTAATCAAGCCAGACGGCGGGATTTTTTTCAGCCAGGCCGATGCCCAACCCTCCCGTGAAATTGAACGCCTGCTGGTAGAAAACGCCCCCTCTGAAGACAAACATTTTTGAAAAAAACATCTCAAGGCCCATAGATACCTTTATTTTTGAATCAATCCTCTGTATTATGTCCAGCCCGAAATTATAACCGTCGCTGTGGGTGCCGAAGCCAAGCCGGGCTGTCGCCGGTAAAACGTCCCCCCCGATAGCGGAGCCGGCGTTCTGAATTGAAAAGCCGTAGGAAGAACGGGTCGCCTCTGAAAAATATAAAATCCCAACGTCCCCCGCCAGGGCGTAATTATTCATGCTGTATAATTTCTCATTCAGATATTTTGCAGAAAATCCCAAATAGACACCCTCTGAAATGTACGCGGAATAAACCATGGAAAAAGCGGAATCATTCAGATTGATTGTCTCCGTTTCCCTGACCTCAGCCGACGTATCATTAACCTGGACAAGCGTCCGGACCCTGTCCTGTGCCTGTAGCATACTGGCTGCCAGCCCGAAAACACTTTTACCTAACCTGTGTGCAAAAAACAAGCCGTGCAGGGTTACGTCTTCAAACCAGACAACGTGCGCAATCTGCAATTCGTTTTTACTTGCTCTCCCGATGCCCGCGGGGTTGTATTCTATTGAGGACACGTCATCTCCGAGAGAGGTGAACGTCTCTGCAATGCCCTGCGGCCTGGCGGACAGCCCTATTTTCAGAAACGGCATGCCTGCAACGCCCGGTGTCCTTAAGATATCCGCAAAGACGTCCGCGGAACTGACGCAAACCAGACAGAACAATATAATTATCGCGCCCATCTACTATTCCTTTATTACGGTTATTTTGCCTTTCGCCCTGCCCTTGTTCGTCTCAACCACATAGAAATAAATCCCGTTTGCAACCACATTATTGTTGTCGTTGCATCCGTCCCAGTCAGCCCTGCTGGCAAGCCCCGATTCAACCGTCCTGATTTTCTCTCCCGCAATGTTAAAAACGTACATTTTAAGATATGAGCCCTTTAGTTCCCCTGGCAGATATACTCTGGTAATGTTCTTCTGCGAATCATTGCTCAATGGATTAAACGGGTTGGGTGCGTTCATCACTTTTGCAACGAGAGGTGTAACATATCCCATCGCCGATGCACCGTTGAGACGCCCGTACCCTGTTTCCTTGTCCCAGCCCGATGCCCCGACGCCATCCGCTGATTCAACAAGTTTTGTATAAACGTCTGCGGGCGTCAGTGACGGGTCTTTTGAAAGGATCAGTGAAACCACACCGCTCACGAACGGGGTTGCCATTGACGTTCCGCTCATATCCGCATAATTGCTGCTACGGATTGTGCTCCTGATGGACGTCCCCGGGGCTACTATGTCAAGATCATCCCCGTAGTTTGAGAAACTTGCCCGTTTGTCGGACGAATCGGTTGCGCCGACTGCAATAACTATATCATATGCCGCAGGATAACTGACCGGCTCCATTCCGGAAGTGTCTATGATACCGTCTCCGTTTGAATCATACCCGTTGCCTGATGCAGCGACAACAACACAGCCCTTGTCATAGGCATATTTGCAGGCATCATATTCAGTTGAACTATACACTGGTGGAAGTTGCGTATCGCCTAAACTCATGTTTATAACCCTTGCGCCGGCATTTGCTGCCCGTATAACAGCAGTGCTTATGTAAGAAACGGCGGCGGAACCGCCGGCGTCAAGTATTTTTATCGGCATTATCTTTATGCCCGGGACCGCACCCCATCCGCCTGCAACACCCGCTATGCCGATACCGTTGTTTGTAGCGGCTGCGATTATCCCTGCAACATGCGTGCCGTGGTCGTTGTCGTCTATGGCGTCATTATCATCGTTTATAAAATCATACCCTGTGGTGGAGTCAACGGCTACGGAGAGGTCAGGATGGGTATAATCAACCCCTGTGTCAATAACAGCGACAATGATTGTGTTTGTGCCTGTAGTTTTTTCCCATGCTGCCTGGACGTCAATCTTTGACAGGCCCCACTGGTTTGAGTAATATGTGTCATTTGGAGAATCAAGAAACGCCCTTCTGATATGATTTGGTTCTGCGTATTCAACCTCAGGCAGGTTATTGTAGAAGTTTACTCCATCCCCAACACTCATCCCCACTGGCAACCGGATAACCTCAA
>JAHJSO010000016.1 GCA_018830385.1 Elusimicrobiota bacterium
CAACCCTGTAAAAAGGATAAGAGACAGGACAAAACCGGTATCTCTCCCGGACAGGAAGAGAGTCCCTGCGCCGGCCATGGCGGAAGAACTTCTTTAATATGAGGGATGTGTAAATATATGTACAATGTTGCACATAACGAGCTTCAGGCGAGGGTTTTGCTTAATATGGTTGAAGGGGTAGGCCCGATACGAGCCAACCGCCTTGTTTCGTATTTCGGCGGGGCAGTAAAAATATTTTCAAGCAACCCGGCTGAATTAAGTATAGCAGGTGAGATAAGCGATAATCTTGCAAAAAGGATATTATCATCCGGGGACGTTATTGACGCAGACGCAGAGATTGAGGCGGCCAGGGGAATGGGAGTAAGGATAGTTACGGCTGAAGAAATTGATTACCCTCCGCCGCTTAAACACCTGAACGACCCGCCCGTTGTGTTATACGTGAGGGGTGAGTTTAAGAAAGAAGACGTCCACTCCGTAGGCATCGTAGGTACCAGGAGGCCGACACAGTACGGGAAACTTGTTACCGAAAAACTTACACGGGAATTCGCCGAATTAGGGACGGCGGTCGTAAGCGGGCTGGCCAGGGGGATTGACACCATAGCGCATTCCGTAACTTTAAAATCCTGTGGAAGGACGTTTGCAGTGATGGGTAACGGGCTTGGGGTCCACTACCCGCCGGAGAACCGTAAACTTGAGGACTCAATAACGAAATCCGGCGCGCTCGTCAGCGAGTTCCCGCTGAACTGCAAGCCCGACAGGGGAAATTTTCCCAGGAGAAACCGTCTTATAGCGGCGCTCTCACTGGGTGTGATTGTGGTTGAAGCGGACGAAAAGAGCGGGGCGCTTATCACGGCGAGGTTTGCGTTGGAGCAGGGTAAAGACGTATTCGCAGTACCGGGCAGCATTCTTTCAAGGTACAGCAGGGGCCCGCATATCCTGCTGAAAAACGGCGCCAAACTCGTAGAGTCGGCAGCGGACGTCGTTGATGAAATTTCAGTGCTCGGCGACTGGATAATAAAGAATGCAAAAAAGGAAAAAGCAGCCCTCGCCGACACCGGGTTGCCCATACTGACTTCTACGGAAGAAGTAATACTTGACAGGGTATCTATGTCCCCGGCAGGCATTAACATTGACATGCTGTTTGGTACGGGGGACGTCCCCTTCGGTAAACTTTCAGAGGCATTAATGTCTCTTGAAATGAAAGGAATGATAAAGGCATTGCCGGGCAAGGCATACATAAGAACATGAACCTCGTAATAGTTGAATCTCCCACAAAAGAAAAGACAATCTCAAGGTTTCTTGATAAGAACTACACCGTCAGGAGTTCTTACGGCCATGTCCGTGATTTACCCAAAGGTAAATTGGGCATTCAGACGGACAGCGATTTCAGTCCCGAATATGTCGTCATTAAAAAGGCGCAGAAAATGATCAGTGCGCTGAAGGCGCTTGTATCAAAGGCGGACACAGTTTTTATGGCGACTGATTATGACCGCGAGGGAGAGGCCATTGCATGGCACTTAAGCCAGGTCCTCGGCCTCAATAAATCAAAGATAAAAAGGATAACCTTTCACGAAATAACTAAAGATGCAATAAAGGACGCATTGAAAAACCCCAGGGAGATTGACATTTCACTCGTGAATGCACAGCAGGCGAGGAGGATTCTTGACCGCCTTGTCGGGTACAAACTTTCACCGCTTCTGTGGAAAAAGGTGGCGCGGGGGCTTTCAGCCGGGAGGGTGCAGTCGGTGGCGTTGCGTCTGGTTGTTGAGCGGGAGAATGAAATAAAAAATTTCGTTTCACGGCAGTACTGGACTATCAGCGTTAAACTGTCAAAAGGAGAAGAAGAGTTCACCGCCGAACTTATTTCAAAAAATAATAAAAGGTTCCAGGAACAAATTGTTTTTGACCTCTTCGCTGAAAAATACAAGGTGAACGTATCCACCATCGCAACCGGGCAGGACGCCGATCTGATACTGTCCGAATTAAAACCCCTTGCCTACAGGGTTGAGGACGTCCAGAAGAAAAAGATATCCCGCACCCCGCCGCCGCCTTTCACAACGTCAACAATGCAGCAGGATGCGGCAAGAAAACTGGGTTTTTTCGCGGATAAGACAATGAAGGTCGCCCAGTCGTTATACGAAGGAGTAGGGATTGAAGACGGCAACGTCGGGCTGATAACCTATCACAGGACCGATTCTGTTTCCGTTGCGAAGGTTTCGCAGGAGGAGGCAAGGAAATTTATATCGGAAAAGGCCGGGAAGGAATATCTCCCTGAAAAGATAAGGATGTATAAAACAAAGACGAAAGGGGCGCAGGAGGCGCACGAGTGCATAAGGCCAACGGGTGTTTACCATACCCCTGAATCAATTGAAAAATATTTAACGGGAGACCAAAAATCACTCTATAAACTTATATGGCAGAGATTTGTTGCAAGCCAGATGGCTGAAGCGGTGTATGACAGCGTAATGGTTGATATATCGGCCGGGGAATACATGTTTCGCGCAGGTGGCAGGACGCTTTTGTTTCCCGGCTACCTGAAACTGTATAAAGAATCTGATGAAAATTCCGGTGACCAGGCGGACCAGTCGGACCAGGACGGGGCAGAAAGGATACTCCCCGCATTGGACCCCGGCGACAACTTAAGGTTTTTGGAAGCAGTCACGGACGAACACGCAACCAGCCCCCCGCCCAGATATAATGAAGCGAGTTTAATAAAGACGCTTGAGAAGCACGGCATAGGGAGGCCCTCAACCTATGCAACGATATCCGGCACGATACTGAGGAGAAGGTACGTCCGTAGCGAGGACAGGAAATTTTTCCCTACAGACCTCGGCGCACAGGTGAACGACATACTCAAGGCATATTTTGAACAGATAGTTGACATAAACTTCACGGCTGGCATAGAAGAAAAACTTGACGAAATAGCGGACGGTACCCTGGTGTGGCAGGATGTAATCAGGGAGTTTTACAATCCGTTCCAGTCAAAATTAGACATTGCAGAGAACTCTATCGCCCAGAAGCCGAAGCCGGAACTTACGGACAGGAAATGCCCGGTGTGTTCCACACCGATGTATCTCCGCACAAGCAGGTTCGGTAAATTTTATTCCTGCTCAAAGTGGCCGTCGTGCAAGGGCAAACAAAACGCATGATGCAATCCCGCAATACCGGGAGCGACGTGTATGGACAGCATGGACGTACTTACCAGGGGTTTTATCGCATCCCTCCGCATACAGGGCTTTTCGCTGAATACAATAAGGGCATACAAACGGGACATACGGGAGTTTACCGAATACTTCGCTCAGAATTTTCCCGGCATAAAACTGGATTCCGTAGGACGTCTTGTGATGAGGTCATACCTTGAATATCTCAGAAAAAAAAACTTAACGACGGCTACGGTATCAAGAAAAATCTCTTCCACCCGTTCATTTTTCAAATACCTGCAATCACAGAAATTGGTGCCGCAGAACATATTCCGGTACGTTGTCCTCCCGAAAGTAAAGAGGAGGTTGCCGGTGTTTTTAACCGAGCAGGAGATGAAGACGCTCCTGGCGTGGACGGGTATGAAGTCGGCGATGGCGCCGAGGGACAGGGCGATACTTGAAATTTTATATTCAAGCGGGATCAGGGTCGGAGAACTCGTCTCTATGAATGATGACTGTGTTGATTTTTTCGGCGGTACGGCAAGGGTTACGGGTAAAGGGAACAGGGAAAGGATTGTACCCGTCGGGAATGTCGCTTTGAAAACATTGTATAAGTACATGGGATTAAGGAAGAATATCATTGAAAGATACCCTTACAAGGCGGATAAATTGGCGTTATTTTTAAATTTTCATGGCGGCCGGCTTACAGACAGGGCTGTGCGGAAAATACTTGACGCATGGGTTAAGGCGGCGTCAATAAAAAAGGATATTTCACCGCATGTTATACGGCATTCTTTTGCAACGCACATGTTGAATGCAGGATGCGACCTCCGCAGCGTACAGGAGATGCTGGGCCACCAGAACCTTGCAACCACGCAGATTTATACGCATGTTACGACTGAAAGGATTAAAAAGGTTTATGAATCGGCGCACCCCAGAGCATAATGTGGTTAATATGGGAATCTTCGGGGCGTCATTGCGAGGAGCGTTAGCGACGAAGCAATCCCGCTCCCCCTTGTCATTGCGAGGAGCGTTAGCGACGAAGCAATCCCAACCCGAACGTGTATAAGCCGCACCAGGACATATGAACGAAAAAATAGTTCTCTTAATGGAAGAAACAGGTTGTGAGCAGGGCGAGGCGCAGCTTGCCCTTGAGATGTCAAACTACGATTTTGAGAAGGCCATCCAGACAATAAAGAGTTTCCTGCGGAATATAGCCGTGGTAAAGGGGAAGTTTTTTATACCGGACAAAAATTTATACGGCCTGTTTGTCTCAATATTTCACAGGAAAACCGAATCACAGATAAAATTTACGGGTATCGTTTCATACAACCCGGTCGTCTATGAAATGGACGTCAATACGGACTGGCATATCATTGAAAAGGCAATCTACTCCTACCGTCTCCTTGGGGGCAGTATCCAGTCGGTTACGCGGGAGTTTGAATTAAATTTTGCAAGGAATATCCTGCTGAATAAAGACAGGTTCTACAGGGCGGTGGCCGCGGACAACGAAAAGGTCCGCGAGATTATTTGTGAGAATTTTTTGTGGAAAGGAGCGGACATCCAGATAATTGTCCAGGAGATTAACCTGGCGCAGTACCAGCAATCACCTGTGGTGGACGTGTCCGTGAGTCCGGTTGATGTTTCAGGGGTTGACAGAGATGCGAAGTGCCTTGTGATAGAAACAAACCTTTTTGAGTCGGATTCGGGCAAGAAGGCCGAGGGCCTTTTGAAGGGGGATGTGGTCTTTGCAAGAATATGTGACGACAGGGATATAGCCCATTATATAGCCCGCCTGCTGGGAATAAAAGACACCGAGTATATGCCGGTGCACGTTGAGGACGTTGAAAAGGATGGGGGCGAAGTCACATTGAAACTGTTGTTTACTCCGGGGATTATCGGATATACGAAAGTGAAGTCCTGCGTCAGGATAAAAAGTTCAAGCGAGGGCAGGCCGGATGCAAAGGGCCCGTTCTGGCGGAGGATATTCGGACGCAACTCCTTGATTTTTTACTGAAAAAGATATATAATAAACAACCGGGGGGTGCATAATAATTGAAATTCAGGAAGAGGGTCGGGTTCACCAGGCCGTTATTGGACGTAACGCCGATGGCGGATGTGGTATTTTTGCTTCTGATATTTTTTATGCTATCGTCTTCTTTTTTGATTGAACCCGGCATCAAATTAAAACTCCCTGCGACGAAGACCGCCGAGATACAGTCGGATAAAAAACTTATTTTGTCAGTCAAAAAGACAGGTGAGATATTTTTGAATGAACGGCCTGTCAGGTTGGAGTCGCTTGAGGAAGAATTGCGTTTGCTCCTGCCGCTGCAGTCGGAAAAGTTGTTGATTGTCAGGGCTGATAAAGAAGCCCTGCACGGTATTGTCGTGGAGGTCCTTGATAAAGCAAAGCTGGCCGGTGCGGAGAAGCTGGCGATTGCCACTGAGAAAAAGTAACCAACCAACCGGTATGTTTCGTTAAGGTGATGGCTAACTTATGAGAGGGATAAGAAGGCACTAAAAGGTTAACGCCCGGAGAGGAAAAAATAATGGTGAGGAGGCAACGGGATAAAAACCAGCGCAGAGAAATGAAATATGGCGTGACGGGAGGTATAACAGGGTGAAAATTTTAGTAATTGACGACGATGAAGAAATTCATGAGACGCTGAATGTCTTTTTGCAAAGTTTGGGTTACGAGAGCAAGTACGCCCTTAATGCCAGGGAAGGTCTGAAGCAAGCCGTTATTTATGAGCCGGACGTCATCTTTCTGGATATACGGCTGCCGGACAAAGACGGCATTGAAATACTCAGGGAAATAAGACAGATTAACAAAAACATATCGGTAGTTATGATAAC
>JAHJSO010000108.1 GCA_018830385.1 Elusimicrobiota bacterium
CCTCGCAATGACTCCGTCGCACGTACATTATTTTTTAGTCGCCAGGTAAACGACTTTTGTATTGGCTACATAGTCGTGGACGCCCCTTTTGTCTTTATTCAATACTATCATAAAAAAACCGAACCCTAACGTGAAAAGGTTTAACATCTTCCCCAACCACCTTAAAAACGAAAGTTTGTAAGTAACCGGTTCGTTTTTTACAGTTACGACCTTTATTCCTGCCGCCATCTTCCCTAACGTGCGGCCGAACCTGACATGCATCCATATTTCATAGAATGATATTACAAACGCCGCCACGAGCATGGCAGTCAGTTCTACCGCCTGATGCGGGATGTTGCTGATACCTATGCTTAACCCCAGCAGCGGCACCGTCGCCGTAGCGCACATATTTGCAATCACGAGGACTACGACAATGTCAATGAGTTCGGCGAAAAATCTTATCCAGAAACCGGCTGGTTTTCCCGCAGGGTGCCCCTGGGACATAAGCGCTACTCCGCAGTTCATGCAGAACTTTGCCTCGTCGGAATTCAACTTGTTACAGTAGATACAGTACATTTTTTTACCTCCGGGCGTATGTTAACACATTAGTGTAGTGTCCCATAAATCTCTTAACATTTGAATGCCCATTGGATTGTCATTGCGAGCGACCGAAGGAAGCGTGGCAATCCCGGTGTTCAGACGGCGATTGCTTCGTCGCTAACGCTCCTCGCAAAAACAACCAAATGTGAAGATCTGTTCGTAACACTACATTAGTGCGGCTGCACATCTTTTTTAATAGGAGTTTCATTCTTTTGCCCGCAAACCATCAGGGTTTCCGTTCCAGGCAGAAAATTTATCCCTGGTCTTGTTCGCCGGCAACCTGTTGTTTTTTTGATAAAAATTCATCCGCAAGTTTGATGTACGCCTGCGCCCCGGCTGAGTTCCTGTCGTACATTATCGCCGGCTTGCCGAAACTGGGGGACTCGGCCAGTCGGACGTTCCTCGGTATAGCCGTTTTGAAAACCCTCCGGTCAAAAAATTTCCTCACTTCTTTCGCCACCTGGTCACTCAGGTTAAGCCGGGCGTCAAACATCGTCAGCAGCACTCCTTCTATGTCCAGCGAGGGGTTCAGTGACTGCCTGACAAGGTGTATCGTGTTAAGAAGTTGCGACAACCCCTCCATTGCATAATACTCGCACTGGATTGGTATCAGGACGGAATCGGCTGCAGTCAGGGCGTTTAGCGTTAGGAGCCCTAAAGAAGGAGGACAGTCAATAAAAATATAATTATAACTATCACTCACACCGGCGAGGGCATTCTTGAGTTTCGTCTCCCTGGAAATCATGCTCACAAGTTCCACCTCCGCGCCTATTAAATCAACGCTGGACGGCACGATCTCAAGCCACTCCACTCCCGTGTGTTTTATCGCTTCCTCTATCGGCAGCCCGTCAACGAGGACATCATAAACGCTTTTATCAATATCGTTCTTATCAAGGCCCAACCCGCTCGTGGCATTCGCCTGCGGATCCAGGTCTATGATTAATATTGAAGATAGCCTTGTTGCAAGACAGGTTGCGAGATTTATTACCGTCGTGGTTTTTCCCACGCCGCCTTTCTGGTTACAAACTGCTATGACCCTTTTTTCTGACATGTCTTTAAATACCTCTCTTCCGCGATTTCCCAGACGTACGTTAACACTTCTATTGCTTTCCCGGTCTTATTCCTAAGTTAGTTAAAACAATTAATTAAACATACGAGTTAGTTTTAAATTCTTTTGCCCGTTTTGTAAAACGGGCGCCAGGTTATCCTTCCGCTTTACGGAGCCGGCCTTATTTATGGACGCCGGGTCTATTTACGAGCGCCGGGCCGCCCTTCTGCCTTACGGAGCCGGTCCATTATTGCCGCGCCGAGACCTCTCTCAGGAACTTTCTCCGCATATATAATATCAAGCCCGGCATCGTCCAATTTATGCAGAGACGAAAACAGATTTGCGGCCGCCTCGCATAAATCACCCGATACGGACAGAATTTCTATCTTCCTGAAAAAAATCACGTTCCCCGCCGACATTTTCTTCCCTGTCGATATCCCCTTTCCCGCAGGTCTTTTCTTCCCCATTATCCTTTTCAGTGATGATTTGAAAAATGCGGGATTGACAACAGGCGCCCTGAAAGCAAGCAACCCTGCTTTCAGCCCGGTATGTGCGGGCACGGGTTTATTTTTACGACCGCCTCTTAAGTTTACATAACCTCTGTCCGGGCCGTAGGTGAAACATGGAGACCGCCCGAATATCCCTACGGCCTTTCCGGACCCGTTATTTTCTGAAAATATCCTGAAATCTCTGTCATTAATTATCTTAACCGGTGTTGAAGGTGAATAATGACGGGATAGCTGCCCCGGCGAGCGCAGCGAACTGGGTAAGCAGAGCGAGCTGGATGACCCGGGAGAGCGCAGCGAACTGGGGTTTGCGACTGTTTTAATACGCCGGGAGATTTTTACCTTTCCTATTACCCTCTCTATTTCTTCAACGGGCAGTCCACCCGGCCTGAGTATTACCGGCTCCCTCGCCGACATATCCAGCACGGTTGACTCAATACCGACGGGACAGGCACCGCCGTCAATTATTAAATCAACCTTTCCCCCTATTTGTTCCGCAACGTGCCTTGCTGTGGTCGGGCTTATATACCCGAATGGGTTGGCGCTCGGGGCAGCGACAGGAACGCCCGCTTTTTTAATCAATTCCAGCGCCACCGGGTGCGCAGGCATCCTCACCGCAACGGTCGGAAGCCCTGCAGTCACTATATCGGGCACTGCGTCTGATTTCGGCATAATTAGGGTTAGCGGCCCGGGCCAGAATCTTTCAATAAGTTTCCTTGATTTCCTGCTGACTTTCCTGCATAGACGGTCAACGTCCCTCGGGTCCGATATGTGCACGATGAGCGGGTCAAACAACGGCCTTTTCTTTACCTTAAAAATCTTTGCCACTGCGCCGGGATAGCGGGCACAAGCGCCCAGTCCATAAACGGTCTCAGTAGGAAAAGCGACAATTCCCCCTCTTTTCAGGATAGAGGCTGCTCTTTTTATGGTGTTTTCGCTGTATTTGCATACAATTTCATTCATATATTGGCACATCCCTTATTGACACGTCCCCGTCTCGCACTAAATATTGCGCCGGTGTCGGTTCAAACTTTCAAAACCCGTTAAAAGCCCCTGGCCCCACCCCTTACATTGCGCACTTAAAAAATGTCTCGGTGGCTCTGAATCAGGCGCGCGAAACAGTATCAGTTCATGGTTCGGAATGACACATGAACCACTTTTTCAACACTCTCATAATCAAAATATAAGAAATGACATTCCTATAATTATAAAACCAGCCCCAGCGATTTTCGTCATAAGCGTCTTGTTAATCTTACGTGAGACAAAACTGCCTGCATATATTGCTGCGGCCGAAAGAAGTGTTAATGATAACACAACCCCGGCTAAAACCATTAAAGGATTATACCTTGTCGCAAACAACATAGAGGCAACCTGCGTTTTATCCCCCCATTCAGCCAGAAAAATGAACGTAAAGCCGGTCAGTAACGGTGATTTGAATGACATTACACGGCCTTTACCATCTGCGTCCTCTTTTCGTTTCAACTCCTTTAATATGAACACCCCGAAAATTATAAAAATTACCCCTGAAATGGCCTTTAATGTTCTTTCCGGTATAATGTTGTTTATGAAAAGGCCCGACAAAACCGCAACGCCGTCAACGACCATGAACGCAATTATAGTCCCGGCTAGCAACTCTATGTGTTTTTTTGTCTTTGAAGATAGGAGCAAAAGCGCCAACTGGGTTTTATCGCCGAGTTCAGCCAAAGCGATAGTTAAAAAGGGAACGAATATGTCTTCCATTGAAA
>JAHJSO010000002.1 GCA_018830385.1 Elusimicrobiota bacterium
ATGACCGAACAGAACATTACCTTTTTTGATGTAGAAACAACGGGGCTGGACCCCGGTTTCGGCGACAGAATATGCGAAATCGCCATTCTGCGCTGCACACCTGACCTTAAAATATGCGACACGTTCCGGAGTTTCGTCAACCCCGAAAGAACCATTTCACCCGGCGCGTTTCAGATAAACGGCATTACCATAGATATGGTAAATGCCGCTCCACTGTTTAAATTTCTGGCAGAAAATGTTTTGTCCCTGCTGGACAACTCGGTTGTCGTCTGTCACAACGCCCCGTTTGACCTTTCATTCCTGGAATTTGAACTCTCCAGAATAAACATCCCTATGATAAATAACGGCGTCATTGACACGTTAAAAATCGCCAGGAAACATTTCAATTTTGTGTCAAACGGCCTCCAGAATATAGCCAGAGATCTCGGCATCAAAGTGGAAGAGAAACACCGGGCGCTGGCGGACGTCGTAACAACCAGGAAGGTACTGCAGTATTTCTGGAAGAACCTCTCAAAAGACGGGCGCCCGGGGCACCCCGGGGACCCAACGATTTTTTGTCTTGTTGAAAAATCCCCCACCGCCTCGCTCTGCCGGAATTATGAAAAATCAGGAACGACGAACGGTTCCTCAGCGCAAAAAAGATACCCTGCCCTGCCACCGGCGCTTGACGAGATAATTACTTCAGGCAGGATGGTCCAGATAAAATACCTTTCACGGGGTGGGGTGCTCACAAAAAGGACGGTGGAGCCGACGCAGGTATTAAGGCGCCGCGGCCATTTATACCTGATGGCTTTCTGCCATGTGCGGCAGGAAACACGCATCTTCCGCATTGACAGGATTATTAAAATGAAGATATGCAAATAATAAACTCATTCTATGAGCGTGCGTTAACCCACTATGGCGTTCACACCCTTTTGGTTTTTCAGGCCTTCCATTTATTTATCATACTGAATTTCATATTCTGCAGGTTTTTCGTGATGCTTACCTTGTACACGTGCGGGTTCAGTAATCTCTTATAGGTCGGATGCAACGTTTTCAGGTTGGAGAGCGTCTTTGACTGAATCCCGGGTAGCGACGGGAATTCGTAATTTATTTTCCCGCCCCTCACAACGTTCCTCAGCAGCGCCCTCGTCCGCCCGTAACCGCTTACCCTGACGCTCTTGTACGTATAGTCGGGATGAAAAAGCGCCATTGTTGATTTAGCCCGCGACTTCCCCGTAATTGCGGTCTTTTCTTTTTCCAGAAATATCAGGTCAGCAAGCATGAATTTGTCCCTGCCATAAATACGCAGGACGTTTTTTACGCCTGGGTTTGTGGTCTTTCCGGGATTGTCGGACACCTTTATGCACGGGACAAACCTCTTCCCAGGTTTTCTTGCCACAAGTTTATAAACCCCCGTAAGGGCGGAATCCCCCTTTGCCGTGACAAGGTTCGTGCCGACGCCAAACGAGTCAATGGGTGATTTTTTATTTATCAGTTGTTCAATCGTGTATTCGTCAAGTTCGTTTGATACGACGATCTTCGCCTCTCTCAGGTTTGCGGAGTCAAGCATTGCCCTCGCCTGTTTGCTGATGTATTCCAGGTCGCCGCTGTCAAGACGAATGCCGAAGTTTTTTATCCCCCTGTGTTTAAGTTTCCTGAATACCTTTATTGCGGCGGGGATGCCCGACTTCAGCGTGCTGTAAGTATCCACGAGAAGTATCGTGTTTTCAGGATACAACCGGGCGAAGTTTTCAAAGGCGTCCGATTCGGATTCAAACGACATAACCCAAGAGTGCGCCATCGTGCCTTTCGGCGGGATGTTAAACGTTTTGGCAGCCATGACGTTTGAGGTCGCCTCCGCCCCGCCGATGAAAGCCGCCCTTGAAGCGGACATCGCTCCGTCGGGTCCCTGCGCCCTCCTTAACCCGAACTCAATTATGCGCCTTCCCTTCGCCGCCTCCCTTATCCTTGCCGTCTTCGTAGCGACGAGTGTTTGATAATTGGTGATATTCAACAGGATGCTCTCTAATAACTGGGCTTCAATGATACCGGAATGGACTCTTACCAGCGGCTCGTTCGGAAAAACCAGTTCCCCCTCTTCCACGGAATATAAATCCCCGGTAAATCTGAATTTTGACAGGTACTTCAGGAACTCCGGCTTAAACAGGCCCAAAGTATCCAGATAACCCAGGTGGTCGTCGGTAAACCTAAAATTCAGTATTGAGTTCACGAGCGGCTCAAGGCCAGCAAACACTGCATAGCCCCCATTAAACGGCGTTCGCCTGAAAAACATGTCAAACACCACGGGGACGTTCTTATGACAGAGATAGTAGCCCTGCATCATTGTCAGTTCGTATAAATCGGTAAGCAAAACGGGGTTGTCTTTTTTATCGTTCATTAACTCCTCTTGCAGGCGTGCGGGATAACGTAAGCGTTAAAGTTTCTTTATCAATGGGATTTCCTTGCAATTGGGGAAATATACGCACCTCACGCATTCAATCCATATTTTGTGCGGAAGTTTTTCTCTCGTGGTCTCCTTGAATTTATTCTTCCTGAAGAACGACGGGATAAAAGTCAGGGCGAACAACCGTTTCACCCCCAGTTGCCTCGCCTCTTTCTCGCTCTCTTTCAGGAGTAAAGTACCGTAGCCCTTCCTTGCATACCTTGGGCTAACCGCCAGCGATTTAATCTCAGCAAGGTCCTCCCATGTAACGTGGAGGGCGCAGCACCCGATTATCCTCTTGTTTTTCTCAATGACAAAAAACCCCTGGATGTTCTCGTAAATCTCGCTCAATGACCTCGCAAGCATAAGCCGTTTATTGGCGTAGTAATGAATCAGTTTGTAAATATCCTGGGCATCTGAAATTCTGGCTTTTCTCATGTTTACCCCCATCAGTCCCCCCCATCTATAAACAGATTGGGGAACCCAACTGTCATTGCGAGGGGCGAAGCCCCGAAGCAATCCCCTTTTACCGACGAGATTGCCACGCCCTTCGGGCTCGCAATGACAATCCAATTGGTATTCAAATGATGTGTCATTGCGAGGCGCAGCCGTGGCAATCTCATTCCCCTGCACCCGCAGCCACCATCCCCTCCTTAAACGCTTTAAGGTTGAGTTGGATTACGGCGGGCGGCGTCTTTGAGAAAAATTTCTTTATTGACTCAACCGCGCTGTTTTCCGATATAATATTTTTGAGTTTCGTATAGGCGCCCAGCATCACGACGTTGGCGCACCTGAGGTCGCCTACCCTCCGGGCTATTTCCGACGCAGGGATGCCGATGGTTTTATTTTTGCCCTGCCCGGCGCCATTCTTCTGTCCCGTGTGGATATCAACGAGGGATGAATTGACGATAAGCATCCCGTCCGGCGCCAGTCTTGACAGGAACTTCGCATAAGAAGGGGCATTCATTATTATCATCGTTTTATACAGGGAGACCACCGGCGACCCGATTTCCCTA
>JAHJSO010000001.1 GCA_018830385.1 Elusimicrobiota bacterium
CATTACTTCAGCCGTTTCCCGTCAGGGAGCGGCCCTGTATATGAATACTTCAGGGTTGTGAAACCCGCTGATTTGACTGCCGTAAAACCTTTTAATCAGTTCAAACTTGTATCCGGACGCCGGTTCTTCTTTCATCTCACCGGACATTATAATGTAATCATAGTTTTTGTATTCTGCCGGCGGGACTTTGTATTCCCAGTCAACCTTAACGACGTAGTTGTCGGAGGGACTGAACTCCGTGGTGTAGGGGAAACGCAATATTCTGCTCCCTGCGGGGACGTTCTCCTTTACCCACCCGTATGCTACTCGCCGGGTGTCTTCACGGGTGAGGACATAGCCGGTATGTATTATGCAGGGCAGGGCGGTCATAAGAAATATTGCTGCAACCGCCGTATAAACATGCCTGTGCGTTTTCCGTGATACATACTCCATGCCCCTTGCCGTTATGATGAACATAAACGGATACAACGGGAACAGGTAGTGGGCGCCGATAGAACGCCATCCGAATATAAATACGACGTATAATAAAAAAAACGAAAACAATAAAACGTCAACGGACGTCTTAAAATAAAACAACATTGATACGAGGAATGCAACAGACAATACGGGCCCGACGCCCGTAAAAACGTGCCTGCCTATAAGATACAACTGCCCCGGTATAGAGAGGCGTTCAGGGAGCACTACGTTCACAAAAATGGTAGTAAACCGCGACAAAAAGGACTTATAATCCAGCAACGCGTATGGACAACCGGCGAAGAATCCCGCGATTACAAGAACCATACCCGCCGCATATATTGACAACATCCTTTTTGATAACCGCGTCTTTTTAAGCAACGGTATGACGACAAATAGTATTACGGAAAATATAACGGGATAATATTTCGTTGCGACCGCCAGTCCCAGCGCAAAGCATGCAATCAGGAAGTCCTTTGTATTGTCGCCGGTAAAATATTTCACCATGAAAAATACGGAAAGCAACACCATGAACAACGCAGCCACATCCACCGTAGCGTAGTGGCTGTGGAGCACATGCAGGCAGTTGAATGCCATGAAAACGGCCGCCAGGACGCCGGTTTTCTCCGAATATACCAGTTTGCCGAGGCGGTACACCAGATACACCGTGGCAACGGCGAAGGCAACGCTCACTAACCTTGCCAACACATAAATGTCCGATATGTCGCCGTGGAAATATTTTCCGGCAAACTGTTCCAGCGAAGGGAAAAATCCCATCAGGTTACCGGCGAAGAAATAAACGGACATCGCTCCGAATATCAAATACAGGAACAAGGTGGGGTAATCAAAAAATACGTGCGGGTTTAAATCACCCGTAAAAAATCTGAACGCATAAAATATAACGACCGACTCGTCAATATGGGCGTACCTCAAGGGCAGCCCCCAATTAATGCCCCACAACCGGACTGCAATCGCCCCGGCAATAATGATGCCCATCAATACCGGGACTTTATAGATAATTTTTTGCGCAATATCGTATATATATCTACATACCCTTGCCCCGCGTGCTAAATATTGCATCTGTGTTTGCGTTTTCATTAAAGTATCACTGGTACACCGACAAGGTTACCGGTTTTACGTCGTCCCCCTGCCCCGGGCGGTTTAACCCTCTATCACCCCGCCGAATTTGCCGTTGCCAAAGTTGTAAAGCCGCGGGCTACCGACGGCTGACGGAGCACTGACCGGACGTATCGTACCGGTTGTTCTACCGTCTCCCGTACCGGCTGCCGGCGTCACCGTTGCCGTTTCGTCCGACACATACGCCGCCACAATCTCGCCGGCAAATATCGTGTGGTCGCCTGTGACAAGTTGCCCGGTAACCTTGCACTCCATATTCACAAGGCATTCCTTAATAAGCGGGGGTTTAACCTTTTTTGCAGTCATTGGTGTAAGACCCGTGGATATGAATTTATCCACATCCCTTCCTGAGTTTGTGCCACAAAAGAGCACATCCTTTTCCATTTTGAGAGTCGGAAAAGCAAGAACAAATTCCTTCGTGCTGGAAATGAGTTGATGTGAATAACGGGTGTGCCCGACGGAAATCGCCACCATCGGCGGGCCGAATGAAGTCGTCATGCTCCAGCCCAGGGTAATTATGTTCGCCCGGTTGTTTTTTTCGTCCCACGAAACGACAAGGACCACCTGCTCAGGATATTTCCTCTTCCATGCTTCTGCCGATGAAACTTCTCTCATTGTTGCCTCCTCTGCTCATTTCAATGCTGACCCCTCTGTTCTACCCCGTCGGAAATGTCAAATGTCAAGACCTGACCCCATCATCCCCCGTCGTCCCCGTAACCTTTTTATTATCGCTTCCGTCTCACGCCTCTCTTCATCCGAGACGCCCTGCTCCGTATATCTCTTGTAAAAATGAACAGCCCGGGCAAAATCCCCTCCCTTTTCACAAGCGAGCCCTAAGTTAAAGTAAGCCGGTGAAAACGACGGCTCCCGGACAATGATTCGTTCAAAATATTCTATCGCCTTGCTGATTTCGCCCCTGCCGAGCGCAATCAGCCCTAATTCATTCAGTGAAAACGGGTAAAATGATACTTCGTTTGATTTCACAAAATATTCTTCAGCCAGGGAGACATCCCCTGCCGCCTTGTAGGACAACCCTATGTTGTAATAGACGGACGCTTCTTTGGGATTTATCGCCAGGGCTCTCCCGAAATATCCGACCGCCTTAACGTATTCCCCGTTCCTGAATGCCAACGCCCCGAGGTTGTTCCACCCCACGGAAAGATGCGGGTCAATTGAAACCGCCCGGTAGTAGTGCCCCTCCGCCTTTTTTAACGCCCCCCCAGTCGCCCCCTCCAACGAGGGGTGGCGGGTATATTCCAGCGCTATGTTGTTGTGTGAGGCCGCGTAATAATAAAATATCCTCCGGGTAAAAAAGTCCTTGTATAAGGATGAATCGAACCGGCCGCGGCAGGCGTACAACTTATACAAGTTTTCTGAATGATTGAATTTTTCCCGGACGCCGTCGTCACCCGGGGCATTTATCCTGTAGAGGAGCCCGGCAGGAAACCCCGCATAACCGGACGGGATTTTTGTTATAACGTCCGCATATATGTCCCTTTTATCCAGATTGTAATCAACCAGCACGCTCATCAGTTCCTGCGCCGAGCCGATTTCATATCCCGGCAGTATTTCAGGATAATGTTTTCTGATATGCTTGTAGCCCCAGAGAGTGCGGAAATACATTACGGGTTTTATATCTTTTCTTTTATTCTCACACATTCTCAGATATTTTACTATAAACGCAGGCGAGTCGTCGGGGTCGTACAGGAGTGAGCCGGCCGGCATTGTTTTAAGTATGTTTTTTCCGTAATCATAGGCGAAGAAGTGTTCCCTGCGGTTGTGCTCGCCGAAATTTCTGAAAAACACAAACACACACGCGAGGGCGGAAAACACCACCACGGCCGCCACAAGCACCGGGCGACAGACAGCCATGCCACCGGCCGTCGCGTTATCCCTTTTAGCGGGCAGAAAAACGGTTACAAACATCCCGACGAACAAAACAAAAATCATGTTCGGCAAAACAAGGTGCGGCTCAAGTATCGGGAGAGTTGTGCTCTCTTCAGGCGGCAGGTTTGACAGAAGGAAAAACAAAATACCGGTCACCAGGAAACACGTCACCAGCAATGACGCCAACCCCCTATATTGCTTCCGGAACGAATAATACATCCCTGCAATCCCTGCTATTGCCACGGGTAAGGTGAACTGCTGAATCATTGCCTGTCCGAAAAGTTTAAATTGCGCCAACACCGAACCGGCGGACCAGATAAACCTGCTCTGCTCCGGGTGAAGTTTTAACCCGCCGTAGTCCGCCCTCGTGACGAGCCGCAGGAAATTTCTGATTGTTTTCGGGTCGCCCCAGTTCAGGACCGGCTCTGCCGATGCCCTCAGGGGCAGGTATGCGAAAACGGTGCACCCCAGAACGAAAAACAGCAAAACGTAAAAAGGGTTCAACCTGCTGCGGCGCCCCCACAGGAATAATAAAATTCCCGGCAAAAACAAAATCAGAGTCGGATGGCTCCCCAGCCCCAACCCGAAAACAAAGGCGGCGGGATAGACACGGGCATCGTCCGGGTGCCTGCCTGCAACCAGCAACAAAAATATCAACGCTCCGAAGAGAGACAGCAGCGTGTACATCTCGGAGACATGGGAGAGAGCCCAGAAGGCGGGACTGAAGGCAAGCAGTAGCCCGGCTATAAACCCGGGGTAAAACGAATTCAATATTCCCGTTAAGAAAACGCATACCAGAACGCAGGTCATCGCACCTGAAAATATTGAAAGGAGGTTTATCCTATACGCGAAATTCCCGAACGGGACGATGACGGTAAAGATTTTACCTGAAATAGTGTAGAGCGGGTAGCCGGGCGGGTGAGCGATGCCGAGGGTAACTCCGGAGGTTATCAAATCGCCGCTGTCGCGGTAAGGCGGGACGGTGGGATATGCCGTGAAAAGATAGGTTCCGAATATTATCAAAAACAGAAGACAGTATCCCTGCGTTCTATAATTCATAAGCCCGTCAATAAATACCTGCCCCGGGCGCCCGGCGTAACAGCGGGCTTGCAACTCGCAACGGTTTTATTCCGGGCAGTGTGGACTTACCGGTTAACGTCCACGGACAACTGCACTCCCTGTTTCGGACTGAACCCTTTTATTGCCCCGCTCACCGCCTCAATGCAGGCGCCGTGTATTTTATCGTGTATTTTAATGAGCATACGTTGCCTGTATTTCCCGCGTAAAAATGCAGGCGCCGGCTCGTCCGGGCCGAGCAACGTAATACCCGACGTTATCTTTTCCAGGAGAAAATCCCGCAGGCGTTCCGCTTCCGCCAGCACCCCTTTTTCGTTTCTGCCCCTTACCATGATATCCATCATTGCGCCGACAGGAGGATAATTCAATTCCATCCTGAACTGTAATTCCTCTTTGTAGAAACCCTTCCAGTCAAATTTTTGCAAATATTCAAATACACTGTGTTTTCTGTTGAACGTCTGGAGTATCAATTCAAGGGGGGCGCCTTTTGAGCACTGACTGAATACGCATCCAGTCCTGTACGCCATATCAAACGCTTTTTCAGTTGCGCGGTAATCAGGAAGATACAGAAAGTGGTCAATATTGTATATCCCCACAAGCGGAATCTTGTAATTAACGGCTTTTCCGTGCCTCTCAAAAATGGAGAGTAAAAATGTAGTCCCGACGAGTATGTCAAACTTACCGGACAGAACCTGACCGGGCATGCCCGTGTCAGTGTCGCATCGGACGACCCTTGCCCCTGGAAAAATCTTTTGCATGACTGACTCAACCCTTTCGGTCCCGGCGCCCGCAGGATTTAATTTTGCCCTGCATACAGGACAGGCGCCCGTCCATTCCTTTTTAAAATTACACAGGTGGCAGGACATTGCTGATGCCTGCCTGTGATATACGAGCGGGATTTTGCATTCCGGGCATCTCGGGATGCTGCCGCATGCGGGGCAAGTCATCTGCCGCGCATACCCCCTTCTTGCCACTATCACAACCGATTTCTCATTCCGCATAAACCCCTGTTCAATTGCGCTC
>JAHJSO010000017.1 GCA_018830385.1 Elusimicrobiota bacterium
AATTATTTCCTGCAATTGGCGGGTGATATGGGGATACCTGCTCTTATTATGTTAGTCCTGTTCCTGTATAAATCAATCGGCAGGACTGAAAATACCTATTTCAAAATAGCCATCCTTTCAATATTGATACAGAATATTTTTGATTACAACCTTTCAATACCCGCAAACGCAATTTTATTCTGGTCTCTGCTCGGGATTGCCCACCCGCGGGCAGAACACGAAACAGACGACACGAACCGGTGCAACACCGGTCAAAATACCGCCACAGGCAATTGCACAGACACCATCAGGCACACGGTCGCCGTACCGGCCCTCGTCGTCGTACTTCTCGTTACCTTCCTGCTGATTTCATATTCTGAAAACGTGATGAGGACATACAATGCCACCCTGCATTACAGCGCAGGCAGGAACCTTTCCCGTGCCGGCATTCCGGATGAGGCAATGCTGGACGAGGCAATGCTGAATGAGGCGATGCTGGACGAGGCGGAGGAAAAACTTAAAAAGAGCATCAGGATAATGGACAATATCTGGCCGGCCCACGCGGAACTTGCCGCCGTGTACTTAAAAAAATATAAGGCAAGCAGGTACAGGTCGTATCTTTATGAATCCGAGGTATCATTTGAAAACGCAAAAAGACACAATCCGTTCTTGAAACCGTTTCTTAAACAAACATGGAAAAAATAAAAAATTATCTACCGGCAGGGATATTGACGCTGACCGTTTTATTGGGCGGGGGGAAACTCCTGTGGCAATTCTCCATAGTGGCGATTGCAATGGTTGCGTATTTTATTTACGCGGGACTGAATAAGGATTCCGATAAAAACCTGTCCGGTGGCTTTCCGGGCATAATCTCCGGGCTGGGCATAATCCCCGACAGGATTTTAACCCCGTTCATCCTGTTTTTAACCTGGTCTGCTTTTTCACTCCTTGCATCAAGATGTTTTTTCCCTGCATTCAAAAATACACTGCAGATAACCGTTTACTTTATGTTTTTTATCCTGTGCGTCAACGCCGCCGGGACCGGAGACGGCTTCCGGGGGACATCCCTTATCACGCTCTCCGTCCTGTGCATCCTTCAGTTTCTGACGATAGCGTATCAAAAAATCACCGGGGGAACTCCGTACGGCCTATTCCCGGAAAACCCGAATTTTGCCGCGGTTTTCATGGCAGGTATATCGGTCGCATGCCTGGGCTATTTGCTTGGCTTTATAAGGTGGAACAAAAATCGCAACACATCAGACAATGGAGATGGGGACAAATCGTGCAATGAAACAGCAGGTTTATTAAACGCACAATGCCCCGCTACGGTTGCCGATGACACCGCCGGTGAATCAAAGTCATTAAGGTTATTGCTTACCGCCTCCGTTATCGCCGGGACGGTCGGCATTTTTCTGGGCCATTCCCGCACCGCCCTCGCCGCGCTCTTAATATCCGGGGGCACTCTGTTTATTATGAAATATAAAATAAAGGCAGTTCTGTCGTCCGGCATAATAATCGCCGTGTTCTTACTCGCAGGCGGCGACAAAATCGCAGAAAGGTATGCGAGAATAAACGACCCGCTGGCGTTTTACAGGCCGTCTCTCTGGAATTCGGCATTGAAAATCATAAGGGACAATCCCGTTTATGGGGTCGGCCTCGGCAACTACGGGAATTTTTTCTCAAGATACAATTTTCCGGTTTCACTGCCGGGCGGACACACCTATAAATATCACACTGATTTTGCACACTCTGAACCCCTGCAGGTAGCCGCTGAATTAGGTCTGCCCGGGCTGTTACTGCTGGTATGGAT
Organism: Elusimicrobiota bacterium; assembly: GCA_018830385.1. Classification (GTDB taxonomy): domain Bacteria; phylum Elusimicrobiota; class Endomicrobiia; order CG1-02-37-114; family JAHJSO01; genus JAHJSO01. The sequence continues at coordinate 1,790 of JAHJSO010000017.1, forward strand.
GGCAGTGTCTTTATTCAGTGGCTTTGGGGGTTATCCCTTCGCCAAAGCAGGCATACTAACGCTGCTTTTCTGCGGGCTGTTTGATTTAACCCTGCACCTGCCCGCCAACGTATTCATGGCGCTTATGCTTGCCGGGCTGAACCAACGTGGAAAAACTCCTCAGCCGCATCCCCGGACACACTTCAACAATAAAATATTTTCCGTGGCGGGTTCCATGGCGAGCATAATCATTTTGCTGATATATTCCGCAATCCTCCTCTCTGAATTTTTTGCAGCGGGGAATAATTATCCCGCGGCTTCAAAGATAAACCCTTTTAGACCTGAATTTTTTTACAGGCAGGGCGAACCGTACCATAAACCGGATAACACGCGCGATCTCAATAAAAAAATCAAATCGCTTCAAAAGGCGTCCGGACTTGACCCTGAAAACTACAGATATCACCTGCAATTAGGTGAACTTTACATCCTGGCGTCGGCAAAAGACAAAAGACAGATTAAAAACGCCCTCGCATCACTGAATACCGCTCAGGAAAAGAACCCTTATAACTACCTGACGCACATATATCTCGGCAGGGTATTCCATTACCTGGGTGAAAGGACAAGGGCTGATGCCTCACTTAGACGTGCAATATCGCTGGAACCGTCAATAAAAAACAAAATATGATATACTCTTTACTTGCTGCTTATAACGAACAGGATAACATTGCCGGCGTCATATCCGACATCGGGGAAAACTACGGGGACGTGCCTTTTAAAATAATCCTGGTTGATGATGGCTCAACGGATGAAACATCCGCCATTGCGAAGAATTCGGTGTCAAAATTTCCCGGCTGTCTTACCATCATCAGGCATGAGAAAAATTCCGGTCTCGGGGCGGCATTAAAAACCGGGTTTGACTACCTTTTTAAGGTAATTCAGCCCGACGACATCGTCCTCACCCTTGATGCAGACAACACCCACCCGTTGTACGTCTCAAAAGCAATGGTTGAAAAAACAATTGGGGACGCCGGCATTGTGATTGCTTCGCGTTTTTGCAAAGGGGGAGAGGAAATAGGGTTAACCATTGGACGAAAATTTCTGAGCCGACTTGCCCGCGGGCTATTTTCAATTATGTTCCCTTACCGCGGGCTAACGGACTACACCTGTGGTTTCCGTGCTTACCGCGGGGACTTGCTCATAAAATTGCATAAAACTTTTGGCGACAAACTAATAACCCAAACCGGATTTCCTGCCGGCACCGAACTCCTGTTAAAATCACTGGCACTAAAACCCAAAATAGAAGAAGTCCCGCTTGCCCTCCGGTATGACTTAAAAAAGGGCAAATCAAAAATAAAGATACTTAAAACAATCGGTGCGTACTTAATAATGACGTTGTATATCAAAGTAGGAATAAACAGGTGAAGTTATCTGACACAGATTTTTTAAAAAAACCCTTGACAAAGTCAGAAAAATGGTTATACTATTATAGCAAGGATGGGGCTATTCGGATAAAAATCAAAATATTGAGGAACAAGCAACGCGAGGGGTGTTCTAAAAACTATATTAAAATGGGTGTGTTTATAATTTATTTTATTTTCTCATTTTTAGCACCGCCTACAACCCTGCGGGCAGGTTGGAACATTCCGACAGTTGACTCTTCTGGTGATGTTGGTTATGTTAGTGCAATAA
>JAHJSO010000018.1 GCA_018830385.1 Elusimicrobiota bacterium
ACATTCGGACTTGAGACGGTCTCTTTGAGATATTTTAACGTGTTCGGGCCGAGGCAGGACCCGGAGTCAAGGTATGCGGCGGTTATCCCGAAATTTATAATCTCTGTCTTTAAGGGTGAACCGCTTGAGGTCCACGGCGACGGCAAACAGACGCGGGATTTCTCTTATGTTGACAATGTGGTCCGGGCGAACATCCTTGCTGCAAAAGCAGGAGACCCCGAAAAGATTTCAGGAGAAGTATTCAACGTTGCCTGCGGCAGTAATTATTCCATCATGGACATTGCGGAAGCGATAGCGAAAGTCACGGGCAAAAAACCGGAATATAAATTCACCCCATCCAGGAAGGGGGACGTCCGCCATACCCTTGCAGATATTTCAAAGGCGAAAAGGCATTTAGGGTACGACGTGTCGGTTGACTTTTCCGAGGGGATGAAGAGAACAATTGAGTATTTTAGAAAGGTAAGTTCAGCGATATGAAGAACAAGTTTTCACTCGCTCCAACAGAGTTTTTTAACGCTCTGTGAAAACTTGCCCTTCCGCTGATATCTAAACTTTTACTCAGGAAAGGGCTGTAAAATGAAGATAACAGTAGTAGGTTCGGGTTATGTAGGACTTGTAAGCGGAACTTGTTTTGCGCATCTGGGCAACGACGTGGTGATGGTGGATTCCGACGACAAAAAAATTCAGACACTTAAAAAGGGCGGGGTGCCGATATACGAATCAGGACTTAAGGAACTCCTGAAAAAGAACAGGTCCCGCATGCAGTGGACAACGAGTATAAAGGAAGGTGTCCGGCACGGGGATATAATATTCATTGCGGTGCCTACCCCGCCGAGAGAAGACGGCAGCGCAGATTTGTCCTTCGTAGAGAACGTGGCGTCTCAGATAGCGAAATTCATGGATGAATACAAATTGGTGGTTGACAAATCAACGGTTCCGGTTGAGACGGGTGAATGGGTAAAGACAACTATCACAAGAAACCTGTCCCGCCGTATCCCGTTTGACGTCGCATCCAATCCGGAGTTTTTAAGGGAAGGGTCGGCGGTTAACGATTTTCTTCATCCCGACAGGGTGGTTGTCGGCGTTGAGACGGAGAGGGCTGAAAAACTGCTGATGCAACTTTATAAGCCCCTTAAAGCCCCGATAGTAGTAACCGACATAAAAAGCGCCGAACTCATCAAACACGCCTCAAATTCATTCCTTGCGACAAAGATATCTTTCATAAATGCAGTCGCCTGTATATGCGAGAAAGTCGGGGCGGATGTCCGGCTGGTGGCAAAAGGGATGGGGCTGGATAAAAGGATAGGGATGGCTTTCCTGAATGCAGGCGCCGGTTACGGCGGCTCGTGTTTTCCGAAGGACATTGACGCCTTTTACTGGATAGCAAAGAAGATAGGATATGATTTCCACCTCCTCAGGGAAGTAAAGAACATAAACGAACACCAGAAGACAGACATAGTAAAAAAACTGGAAGACGCGCTGTGGATATTAAAAGACAAGGTCATCGGGGTGTTGGGGCTGTCTTTCAAGCCGAATACCGACGACATGCGACTGGCACCTTCAATAGAAATAATTGAAGCCCTCTGCAAAAAGGGGGCAACAATAAGGGCGTATGACCCGCAGGCGATGCAAAAGGCAAAAGAGATAATGCCCGACATTACATATTGCAAGGATACCTACGACACCCTTAAGGGCTGCGACTGTCTCCTCCTTATGACGGAGTGGGACGAGTTCAGAAAGATTGATTTTAGCCGTATCAAAAAGATAATGAAACAGTTGATTGTCATTGATGCGAGGAATATGTTTGAACCGGACAAACTTAAAAAATCGGGATTTATTTACAAAGGGGTAGGCAGATGAGAATTGTCCTGACCGGCGGGGCGGGTTTTATCGGAAGCCACCTTTGCGACCATCTCCTGAAAAAAGGGCACTCCGTTATTTGCATTGACAACCTGATAACAGGCGACGTAAAAAACATCAGGCATCTCTTTTCAAATAAAAAATTCAGTTTCGTCAAACACAACGTGACCCGTTATATAAACGTCCACGGCAGGGTTGATGCGGTTATGCATTTTGCCTCCCCCGCAAGCCCCATAGATTACCTGAAACACCCCATACCGACGCTAAAAGTCGGGGCGCTGGGTACCCACAATGCACTCGGTGTGGCAAAGGCGAAAAAGGCGATATTTATGCTTGCCTCAACGTCGGAAGTGTACGGCGACCCACTGATCAACCCGCAGAAGGAGTCATACTGGGGGAACGTAAACCCGATAGGTCCCAGGGGTGTATATGATGAAGCGAAACGTTTTGCAGAGGCGATGACCATGGCATACCACAGGTATCATAAAATTCCTGTGCGGATAGTGAGAATATTTAATACCTACGGGCCGAGGATGAGGAAAGAGGACGGCCGCGCCGTGCCGACCTTCATCTCGCAGGCGATAAAAAACAAATCCGTTACGGTGTTCGGTAAGGGAGGCCAGACAAGGTCATTTTGTTACATATCAGACATGGTTGACGGGCTCTACAAACTGCTTATCTCCGGCATAAATGAGCCGGTGAATATAGGCAACCCCCATGAAATTACGCTCAACAAACTTGCAAGTGAAATAATAAAATTCACCGGAAGCAAATCAAGAATTATTTACAAACCTCTGCCTGTGGATGACCCGCAGGTCCGACGGCCGGACATCTCAAAGGCGAAAAGGTTACTGAAATGGCAACCGCGTGTCCCTCTTTCCGAGGGGCTTAAAGAAACAATAAAGTGGTTTAAATCAGTTAGATGACAAAAATTAATATCCCCCTTGTTGATTTAAAAGTTCAAAATAAAAAATTAATGGGCGAATTAATACCTGCGATTGAAAAGGTTATTGAGTCCGGTAATTTTATTCTCGGCCAGGACGTCCGGGAATTTGAAAAGGAGTTCGCAAAATACTGCGGGACTAAATATGCAGTAGGAGTTGCCAGCGGCACAGATGCACTTGTCCTGGGGCTTATAGCCGCTGGTGTCGGCGAAGGGGACAGGGTTATTACTACGCCGTTTAGTTTTATAGCAACGACGGAAGCAATATGCAGGGTTGGCGCAATCCCCGTATTTGTTGACATATCAGAGGACACATACAACATTGATTGCGCAAAAATTGAGGAATGTATTGTGGCGCACAAAAAGAACAGCGCTGTCCGGATTAAAGCGATTTTGCTTGTTCATTTATACGGACTGCCCTGCGAGATGAACGCGATAATGCGTTTTGCCAGGAGGCATAACCTGAAAATAATTGAGGACTGCGCCCAGTCGTTCGGCTCCGAATACAGGGGTAAAAAGGTCGGCTCATTCGGTGATGCTGGCTGTTTCAGTTTCTTCCCGTCAAAAAATTTGGGTTGTTTCGGGGACGGCGGAATCATAACGACGAACGACAAAAAACTGGCGGAGAAACTGATGATGCTCCGCAACCACGGCTCTTTTAAACAATATCATTATTCCGAGCACGGGTTCAACAGCCGTCTTGATACAATCCAGGCGGCCATCCTTAGATTAAAGTTAAGGCACGTTGATAAATGGATTCAGATGAGAAGAGAGAATGCATTGGACTACAACCGCCTGCTCTCGTCCCTGCCGGGGGTTGTGGCGCCGTCCGAACCCAAAGGGGTCCGACACAGTTTTAACTACTATACAATCAGAATAAAGGATAATGCCGGTCGCAATGAAAACGCAAGGGACAGTGTCCAGAAGCGACTCGGAAAAAACGGGGTTGCAACCGCTGTCTATTATCCTCTCTCATTGCACCTCCTGACTTTATATAAACGCCTGAAATACAGGCGGGGGGATTTTCCTGTAAGCGAACAAATGGAGAAAGAGTTACTGTCACTGCCGATGTGCCCCGAATTAAAAAAACCGCAGATAAGACAAATCTGCGACATAATAAATGACTCCCTTTGTCATTGCGGAGGATAAAATGAATAAATGGATAGACGAATACATTGAACAGCACAAAAAAATAATCTCCGGGTTGAACAAGGACATAATCATAAAACTTATAGAGGCGATTAAAAAGACACGGGACGAGGGCAGGCAGATATTCATAATAGGCAACGGCGGCGACGCGGCGATTGCCTCGCACCTGGGGGTGGACCTGGGCAAGGGCGGGTCGCTTGGCAAAAAGAAAAGGTTTCGGGTGTTTGTTCCGTCTGATAACGTCCCCTGGCTTACCGCAATTGCAAATGATTTGTCCTACGAGGACGTTTTCGTTGAGCAGATTGAAAATTTTGCCCGTCCAGACGATTTTTTACTGGCTTTAAGCGTCAGCGGGAGTTCGCCGAATATCGTAAAGGCAATTAAAAGGGCGAAAGAAATAGGCATGGGGACTGCGGCAATAGTCGGTGACAGACAGGGCAAAGTTATAGACATGGTGGATATGGCAGTTGTC
>JAHJSO010000109.1 GCA_018830385.1 Elusimicrobiota bacterium
GATATGATCGTATCCGGCGCAGGTCTGCCCTTAATGCTTCCGGAATACACCAAGGGATACAACGTAAAGCATGTCCCGATTGTGTCTTCCGGGCGGGCTGCAAGGATAATGTGCGAAAAATGGTTAAGGAGATATTCAATACTGCCCGATGCATTTGTCGTTGAAGGCAACCTTGCAGGTGGTCACCTGGGGTTCACTTTTGAACAACTCCAGAAACTTGAGGAAGAGCCGCTTGAAAAAATAGTGGTTGAAGTGGTATCTGTTGCCGAAGAATACGGGAAAAAACACAACAAGCATATTCCCGTTATCGGAGCAGGAGGCGTTTTTACCGGGGAAGATGTAGGCAAAATGATTGAATTAGGCGCCGGCGGCGTGCAGATGGCGACAAGATTTGTGTGTACGGAGGAGTGCGATGTATCGCCGAAATTCAAACAGGCATACCTGGATTGCAGGGAAGAGGACATAACCATAATACGCAGCCCGTTGCAGTTGCCGGGGCGCGTTATCAGGAATGATTTTGTGAAAAATGTCATAGAGCCAAATGAAAAAGTAAGGTTCAGTTGCACCTACCATTGTATCAGAACATGCATCCCGATGGAAGTGCCTTATTGCATTGCAAAGGTTCTCATAAACGCAGCTGCAGGAAACCTTGACGAGGGTTTTGTATTCGTCGGTCAGAACGCATACAAGTGTGATAAGATAGTGACGGTAAAAGAGTTGATGGAAGAACTTGTCCGGGGCGCGGACGCATACCTTGAAAGCAAGAAGTGGCAGCCTGCCCGGTAGGCAGAAGGACAGATAAAATTATGGAAATTTCAGCGAGAAGGAAACCCTGTGCGTATCGCCCAGATCCCCGAAGGGCAGGAAAGCGTAGTCAATCCCCAGGTCATAGTATTTAAACCCGATACCACCCGCAAGGCCCACCGTTGAACCCAGCGAAGCAATATCATACCCGTACTTGTAGCCGGCCCTCAGGCAGAGGATTTTCACAACAAGGTATTCAGCCCCGACGGATGCATACAATTTCTGGTCTATAAAATACTGGTCTATGTCAAGGGCGACGGTCAAGTCCTTTACGGGCGGCCTGTAAACGGTTCCTGCCCTTAAAGCCAGCGGCAAAGGGTCCGTCTTTTCTATGAATTTTACCCCGTTGGAGATGTTAACGACCCCGACTGCTACAGAGAATCTTTCATCAATTTTATAGAAACCACCGATGTCCAGTGCAGCGGCGAAAGCCGATTTATCGTCAATCGTCTGGTTTATCAGTTTTAAATTGGCGCCCAGGGCGAGGCTTTCAAGGACGGAAGGGACAGGGTTCCTGTGGCTCAGGGACAACGTAAGAGCGGTGTCGGTCGCGTTAAACCTGCCGTCGGGAGTAAGCGTGTCGTTTGTTGCCGACCGTTTTTCAATGTCCGGGACAATAAGATAGGTTATGCCCCCGCCTGCGGTAATGTCGGAATCTTTTAACGGGATAACGGCGGACAGGAAGCCGTAGTTTATGTCCTGGAAATATTTCAGGTAGGTTGCACCAACCTCGGTTTTTGAAACCGCTGAAAGCCCTGCAGGGTTGTAATAAACGGCATTTGAGTCCTCCGCCATGGCGCTGTATGCCCCGCCCATACCCAGGGGCCTTGCTGCCGGCGCAATTTTCAGGAACTGAGCGCCCGTGGTCCCGCTCCCTGCTTCCAGGCAGGGAATAAATACCCTCGTCGGCAAAACCAGTAAAACTGCAACACAACTCAAAGCAATGAAAAATTTACTCATTTTAAGTACCCCCCGTTTTCATTGGCTATTACCTTATTTAATAATAGCCATTTTCAACGCCCGCTCCGTCGCTTTTTTATTGTCAACTTTGGGAATCAGCAAATACACGCCGCTTGCACACTCTTCTTTTGAATCGTTCTTACCGTCCCACTCAATGTAGTATATATAGCCCCTTTCAATGTTTGACATATCGACGCCATCAATGGTTTTTGCACTTTCTATTTTCCGTACAAGTTCACCCGCTATGTTGTAGATATAGAATTTGACATCTGCACTGCCAGCGCCAGCGGGAACATAGAACTTGAGCATTGTGCCAGTAAGCGACTGGTTTACTGTCCCTGCCCCGACGCCACTTTCCGTCATTGACACATTTTTGGATTTCAAATCAAAAGGATTCGGGAAGTTTATGATTTTGAAATCGCTTCCGGCATACCCGACTTTGGTTGGCAGAGTGCTTGAGAAAATCGCAAAGGTCCCTGTCTGGCTCGTCGCCTGCATCGGATTTATTGTAAATCCACTGCCTGTATTCATAGACCTGCCTGCCATGGATGATAGACGGGTGGTTGTGGATTTATACGCCTCTGCAATGGACTCAATCTCTATTGATACAGTGCCTGTAATCGGGTCTATTGTCTTTGTGCCGGAGAGGGTTTCCCACTTTTTCTTATCAGAGTTATACTGACATATCTGCAGATTTTTCAAGTCACTCTCTTTAATCTTCTTTGAATCATAATTCATTGTGAGCGTGATTGATTTGTTTATCTGTGCGTCTTTGAGGTTTACTTCATATATATCGCTGCATACCATGTTTGATATCAGGGAGTCAATCAGGGTTGTATCTTCCTCGGATGTTTTATTCAGTTTGAAATTGGGTAGCGCTGTTACAAAGCCACCGACCGCAGAAGCCCCAACCCCGGAAACAGATATTCCTGTCACTGCTGTCCCATCTGTTTTTGGCTCAAGAGTACCTGCATCCAGCAGGATCTGGGTAACATCATCCCCTGTTTCGTCAATCTCAAACGCTCCGCCTTCCGCCAATTCATCTTTTACATCCTTCTTGGCAAGGGCCTTTATTTTCGGTCCGAAAACAATTGCTTCCTTGTCTTCTTTCCCGTCCACAGTTACTATTTTTACCTGAAGGGTGTAATACTCGTGGTCTTCAAGGGTTGATAAATCAAACCCGTAACTATTATTCGGCCCTGCTATTGTTGGTATCTGGCTTGCCTTTGAAGAATCAAACTGCTGACCAGGACTGTACCAGCAGTCAGGGGCTGTAACGAGTTTCTTCGGGCTTTTTATTAAGAATCTGTATTTCCAGCCACCGTCATAAATCAGCCGCATTGAGACCTTCATTTTTGGTGGTGCAGGTATTAATACAAAATCAATTGTTGTATTTGAATTTGTAGCAGTAACAGTTGCAAA
>JAHJSO010000110.1 GCA_018830385.1 Elusimicrobiota bacterium
CGAGGAAACGGGCCTTATGGTCGTCGCAATAAAGGACGCCACGAACGGTTCCTTCGTGTATAACCCGAAGTCGGACTATGTTTTTCACGGTGATGACACGCTTATAGTTATCGGCAACCCCAAGCAGGTCCATAAACTGAACGGGCTGATAGCGGGTAACAATTGTTAGTCATGATTGTAAAAATCAAAAAAATATGCTATAATAAATAAAGAGGCGTTCTGCCTTAAAATCAACAATGGGAGGTCCGGTAAAATGCTTAAATTATTTTTGAGTTTATTTGTTGCGGCTGCGCTTTCAGTGACGGTGGTTCTTTCGTGTCCACGGGGACTGGTAGCCCAGGAAACACCCGTCCAGACGCCGCCGCAGGAAACACAGCAGGTTGACCCGTTCACCCAAAACATCAACCATCTCAAAGACAAGGATGTAAACGTCAGGAGGCAGGCGGTTGAGGCGCTACTAACCAGCAGGGACAATCGCGCCGTACCTCACCTAATTGTTGCCCTGAAGGACACGGATGCGTTCGTCCGTTCCGGTTCTGCAAACGCCCTGGGTTTACTCAGGGCAAAGGAATCCGTGCAGGAACTCTCGCGGCTTGTAACTGAAGACACCGTCCCCGAGGTCCGCCAGAGCGCAGCAGTCGCCCTGAGTTACATCTATGACAAATCGGTTGTACCTGCTCTGTTAAAAGGGTTAAGCGACTCCAACGAAGGCCCGAAATACGCCTGCATGCAGACGCTGGGTATATTAAAATCAACGGAAGCAGTCGCGCCTCTCATCGCATTCCTGTCGGATACGAACAAAAATACCCGGCTCAATGCCATCAATGCCTTAGGGACAATAGGGGACAGGTCAGCATCTGCCTCCATCCGGGAAGGGCTCAAAGACCCTGACTTGAACATAAAGATGGAAACCATACGGGTACTGGCCGTATTAAACGACACCGAGGGTATCCCCTCACTAAAAGAACTACTGGATGACCCCGATAAGCAAATAAAAATCCGTTCTGCCAACGCACTTTCAAAACTGGGCGACCAATCGGGACTTAACCTGGCAATCAAACTCGCGTCCGACAAGGACAGTTCAACCCGTATAATTGCTATTGACACACTCGGGAACATACCGACCCAGCAGGTTTTAGCCGTTCTCAAAAAGGCAGTTACGGACACTGACCGGAATGTCCAACAGACAGCCCGGTTCGCGCTCCAGAAAGTGGAATTCAAACTGCGGTCACAGAAGAAGGCAGCACCTGCAAAACCACCCGTGAAACAGGCGCCGGCAAAAACCACCACGCCGAAAACGACAACCCCGTAGAAATCAATTAAATAACGGGTTAAGGAGGCACCGAAAAAAATGCATGCCGTTATGTTTGCCTTTATAGTATTCGTTCCTTGTTTTTTTCTCGGGGTTACTGACAGCCATTCGTCAAACGACCTCATAGACATTCCGACGGCGGAAATCACCGAGTACCACACGATGGACGTGAATTTCCGTCTTTATACGGGCGGGGGAATCGTCTCACGGCTTTCGTTCGGCGTGTTCAATCAATTGAATGTCGGCGGTTCAATGGACGTTGACAAACTCATCGGGAGCGTTCCCCCGGAGGTGAGGCCTCCGGTGTTTTATTTTAAATTCAGATTTTACGATGGGTCTGACCGGCTCCCGGCACTCGCGCTCGGATATGATGGCCAGGGGTATGATTACAACCATGCCTCAGGGACATACATCCACAGGGAAAAGGGGATATATCTTGTCGCCACGCTTGAAACCCTTCTCCCTAACCTTGAGCTCACCATGGGTGCAAACCTCAACTTTACAAGAACTACCACAAGGGATGAGGCGCATTTATACGGCTTCGCCGGGGTTGATTATTCAATAACGGACCAGGGGAAAAAGGTCCTGTCAATCATCGGAGAATACAATAATTTGTCCAGGAATACCGACGACACAATACTAAATGCAGGGTTAAGGTTCCATCCTGCCTTTGACCTGGACATTGATTTTTCATTCAGTGATATAATGTCTCCGAGAAAAACAGATCCTGAACGGCTCATCAGGATAAACTACCGGACGAAATTCTAGAGCAACACCAAGGCATATATTTAGTATATCCCCACGGTTAAATATTGCGCAGGTGTTCCGGATAACCCGGCATCCTATATAACCCGGC
>JAHJSO010000003.1 GCA_018830385.1 Elusimicrobiota bacterium
AAAACGGGTTCCGGAAAAACCAAAAAGGACGACTTACACGGTAAAACCGGGTGACACACTGCCGTCCATTGCAGACAAATTCTGGGGCGACACATCGCAGTGGCGTAAGATATACGAGGCGAATAAGGATAAAATCAAAAGGGGACAGATAGAGCCGGGACAGGTACTGGTTATACCGTAAAAAAGGCGAGGAGATTTTAATGGACAATGAAAGGATAACAAAACTGAGAGAAAGGGTTGTCCGACTAAAGGAAAAGACAAAATTGCTCTCCGAAAAAATACAGGGTAACGGATACGCCACCGGCACAACCAAGCCCACCGGAACAACTATGCCCGCCGGCACAACCAAGCCCGAAGGAACAACTATACCCGCCGGGAAGGAAAAATTGCCCGGGCAGGAGGCAGAAACAAACTTCCTCCGGACGAAGTTAGAGTCGGCTGAACATGAAAAGGAAGGGCTGACGGAAAAGGTTGCAGGGCTTTCAGAAGAGGGCGCCCGGCTGAAGGAAATGGTTTTATCGCTTGAGAAGGAAAAAAGAATAATAGAATCAGAACGGAATACATTATCCGAGCAGATGGCAGGACTTCATCAGGAGACATGGATAAAATTCTCCCTTGACCTGATAAAGGAGTTTATAGAAGAATTACTGAGGTATTTCAGGGATACCATGTGTATGCTGAAAGAGGCGATAGACATACTGGATGCTATACCGGGGATGGATGAGGCAACAAAAAAAAAGGTAGATGTTATTGCACGCAAAGTAAAATGCATGATAGATGTAATGATTGACGCAAAAGAAAAGTATAATTTTGGAGAGTTGAAATTAAGGCGGACGAATTTAGGCGATATAATAAATACGGTCATTTCAAAATATTCCATGCGGCTCCGTCAAAAGATAAGTTTGAATGCAAAGTTTTCAGAAACCCAGATAATCGTCAATGTTGACCCCGACCTTATAACCGAGATGCTCGGATATATTGTGTCAAACTCAATTGAATCCATAACTACCATGGGGTCAATAGAGATGGAAACAAGGACAACCGGTGATAGGGTCTTCCTGGAAATCAGGGATAACGGCTACGGTATTCCCCCGCATTTTTTAGACAAAACCCTCGCTCCATTTTTTACTTTGAAGGATGGCAAAACAGACGAGTTCCATACGGGGCTGGGTCTGACCCGGGCATACTGGATATGCCGCCTGCACGGCGGGGACATAGAATTAGAGAGCCAGATGAACAAGGGCACAAAGGTAACAATATGGCTGCCTTGCTGAATAATTGTCAAGACCTGACCCCCATATGTGTAGTATCGGACAGGAGGTTCTAAAATGCCGCGACTTGAGATGACACATGAAGCAATGAGGCATTACTACCGCGGAAGGGTGTTTGAATCCACGGGAGAAATTGACATCTCCATTGAAGAATATAAAAAGTCGGTAGAATTGGGCGCCGACTATGCAGATATCCACAACAGTTTAGGTAGGGTCTATGCAAAAAAGGGTTTGTTTGATGAGGCGAGGCAGTCGTTCCAGAAAGCCCTCCACATAAACCCGCATTACCTTGAGGCGCAGAGAAATTTAAGCGAACTTGAAACGCGCCTGTCGGTAATGCACTCTGCTCCGCAGAAGGATAAAAAAAGGGACAGGGGTCCGGAAGTCCCCGCCGAAGAGAGTCCGCCCGGCAGGTCCTTGTGGATGTCAAAAACAGCGTTTATCCTCGTAGGGCTGCTTACAGGTATTATAATAACGGGCGTAGCGCTATTTTTAATCCCGCGGCTGAAAGTTCAGGAGAAGATTGTAACATTTACCGCCCCATCCGATAACATCATAGCCCTTGTCCGCGACGGGGATACGATGTATATGTACGACTGGCTCAAGCAGGAGATATACAACGTTGCCATCAGGGAAGAGATTCTTGCAGTCCGTAAGACATACCGTTTTACCGATGTTTTCCCTGTGGGACTGGCCGCAGGCAAGAGTTACCTGTGGAGCATAGATGCCTGGGCGAAGAAGATAAACAAGCACATTTACGACGACAAATTCAGCGTGCTGTACAGGTACGACAGCCCGGGCAAGAACCCTGCGGCAATCTGCTGGGACGGGAAGAACCTCTGGTCTGTTGATGGGAGTTCAAAAAAGATTTACAGGCATAACACAGAGGACCCGCTCCTTGCCCCAGAACAGGAGTTTAACAGTCCGTGCAGCCGGCCCGTGGGTTTCTTTTACGACGGGAAAGCATACCTTTCTGTTGACGGCGACGGGCAGGTCGTATACAAGCACACCGCAAACATGGAGACAGTTGCCAACTACCGCCTTAACTTTCCGGGCAAAAAGATGAGCGGCATATTCATAGACAGGAAGTACGTATGGGTTTCTTTTGAAGGCGATCCCACCATCATTCGTTACCCGAAAGACAAACTGCTCCAGTGACATCCGGTTTTTTCTTGCCTATTCAAACCAAAATTTGCTATAATTAATACAAAGAAAACAAAGGGGCATAAACCTAGTCATTGCGAGCCCGAAGGGCGTGGCAATCCAAATGTCATTGCGAGCCCGAAGGGCGTGGCAATCCAAATGTCATTGCGAGCCCGAAGGGCGTGGCAATCCAAATGTCATTGCGAGCCCGAAGGGCGTGGCAATCCAAATG
>JAHJSO010000004.1 GCA_018830385.1 Elusimicrobiota bacterium
CTGCCAAATTTCAGGAATAAATTTTTAACCCACCTTTTTGAGCCGAGACGCAGGCGGTGAGTGCCCACCCTTAACTGTTTCATTATTCTTTTTCTTGCCGGCTGCCGTTCAGAATGCAGGCGTGCGCCTTTTGGCGTCCCTGCGCCGGGTATAATGCCTAATTGTTTCCCCGCCTTTTCAAATGCATTCAGGACATGGTCAAGGTGTTCGTCCGTGTGTATCGCCATATAACTTGTTCTTATTATCGCCTGGCCTTCCGGCACGGCAGGGCTTACCACGGGTGACGTGAATACGCCGTCATCAAACAAAATCCTCCACATCTGAAACGCCTTCAGGTCGTCTCCGACGGTAATCGGTATAATCGGCGACTGGCTCTCCTTTGTGTCAAAACCCATTTGCCCGAAACACGTTTTCATTTTTTTTGTATTCTTCCACAACAGGGTTATCCTTTCCGGTTCTTCATGGAGTATGTCCAGTGATGCGTCAATTGCAGCGACCTGACCCGGAGGTAAACTCGCCGTAAATATGAGAGAGCGGGCCATGTGTTTTATGTAGTGAATAACCTCTTCCCTGCCCGCGATAAACCCGCCTATTGACGCAAGGGACTTGCTTGCAGTTACCATGATTATGTCAACCTCAGCCCCCAGCCCGAAGTGGTCTGCGGTGCCCCTGCCGTTTTCCCCGAGGACTCCGATTGAGTGCGCATCATCAACCATAACCCGTGAGTTGTACGCCTTTGCGAGTTTAACGATTTCAGGAAGGTTTACAATGTCCCCCTCCATGCTGAATACACCGTCAACGACTATTAGTTTGGCGGCGTCCCTGTATTTTGCCAGGAGGCGTTCCAAATCGTCCATGTCGTTATGTTTGAAACGCAACATCTCCCCGAAAGACAGACGGCACCCGTCTATAATTGAGGCATGGTCTAATTTGTCCGTTATTACAAACTCGCCCTTGGAAACGAGCGTGGATATCGCCCCCATGTTAGAGTGATGTCCCGTTGTGAAGAGAAGTGCGTCTTCCTTGTTTACGAACCTTGCGAATTTTCTTTCAACCTTTTCGTGTAAATCAATTGTCCCGCTTAAAAACCTTGAGCCGGTGCAACTCGTCCCGTATTTTTTTATCGCTTCAATCGCCGCACGTTTGACCTTCGGGTGGAGGGTGAGCCCCAGATAATTATTGGAACAGCACACAACCTTTTTCTGGCCCTCAATGATTACCTCAGGCCCCTGTGCGGTCTCTATTTTCTGAAAATATGGATAATATCCTGCCGCCATTACCTCCCGTGCTGTGGTAAATTTCTGACACTTTGTAAAAACGTCGTTCATCGTTTCCCCCTAAACCCATTTGTTCTGCCTATACCAATTATACGTAATTTCTACTCCTTTTTCAAGTGGAGTGAAGTTAAAACCGAATTCCTTTTCTGTAATTGAGGAGTCCGCAATCCAGTATGGTTGACAGAGTTCCGTCGCCTTGTCCCTGTTGAGGTTTGCGGGCTGGCCTTTTAATTTCATGAACGTTTCCGAGATTGTGGCGCCAAGGTTCAAAACGCCGGCAGGCAGTTTAAAGAAAAAAAGTTTTTTATTGACGGCTCGGCTGATAATTTCCCCCACCTGCTTCCACGTGTATGGTGTATTCTGCGAGACAAAATATGTGGTGTTGGCGGGTTTGCGGGTAAGCAGAAGGAGGCATACCTCCGCAATGTCGTCAACGAAAACGAGTTGCACAAAACACTCCCCGCCTTTACAGGGCGAGAGGACAGGGAAGAACCCGCGGTTTGCAAGCCGGAAGAAGAGCAGGAGGTCTTTATCTCCCGGGCCATATACTGCTGAAGGCCGCAATATGGTTACGGGGATTCTGTCACTGAATTTTAACGCCTCTTCTTCCCCGAGGAGTTTGCTCCTGCCGTAGTCGGAAACAGGGGCGCAGTTTGATGAAGCCGTCCTCGGCGCACAACTTTCTGAAGGCCCCATCGCCGCCTGACTTGATATATATACAAATCGCTTTATTTTTGGGTTATGCTGTCGGGTTGCTTCAATTAAATTTTTTGTGCCTGCATGGTTTACGTCGTAGTAGGTTTCGGCGTGGACAACCCGCAGGACTGCCGCCGAGTGA
>JAHJSO010000111.1 GCA_018830385.1 Elusimicrobiota bacterium
AAGGTCAAAAAACGATTCTGGATAGTGATGTGGCTGCACTTTACGGTGTAGAAACTAAAGAGATAAATCAAGCGGTGTATAATAATCCTGATAAGTTTCCCCGAAATTATATCTTTAAGCTTACAAAAAAAGAGAAAATGGAGGTGGTCAAAAATTTTGACCACCTTAGTAAAATTAAATTTTCTCCGCATTTACCCAAAGCATTTACTGAGAAGGGACTTTATATGCTTGCCACAATTTTAAAGAGTCCCAAAGCCACCCAAACGACAATAGCAATTATAGAGGCATTTGCAAAACTTCGCCAACTTACAAGGAACATAAAAGAACTTTCTATGACACAAGATAAAAATGCTCAAAAAACACTCATGCGAAAAAGTGGAGGATTGATAGCAGAAATTCTTGATGATGGGTTAGAAGTATCCGGTAGCGAAACCACTATAGAGATTAACTTTGCCGTGTTAAAACTCAAACATACTATTAAAAAAAGGAAAAATGAAAAGTAAATTTTTGTTGAATGTAGTGTGCGTACTGTATGGACTGCACCCCTGTTATTCTTTTGTTAAAATAATAACAGTAATATAAAAATACAAATTGAGAAGTTTGATTGAAAACATAACTTGACTTTTTAAACATAGTTATGGTATAATATCCGTAGACAAGTTCTTTAAAACTATTTTAAGTCTTTTCCTTAAAGAGGAAATCCTCTAACGATCCACTAAGGGGAAGACTATCGTTCAATGTGGGCGATAGTCATTCTCGGGTTTCGTGGATCGTTACCGGGGGATAGATTGTCGCCCTTTTTTATTTGGTCAGGAGGTTAGTATGAGCAAAATTATTTTGTTGTTTTTATTTCTTCAAGGATGTGCTACTATGTCGCATCTTCCACCAGAACAAAGAAGAGAAATTCAAGAAAGAAAGTTTTCAGAAAAATATGAAAAAGTATTTAAAGCAGTAGTAAGAACACTTGAAGATAAGGGATATATCCTGGATAAAGTAGATAAAGAGACAGGTCTTATATCAACTGAATGGTCGGCTACGCCTGATTATTCAAAGCAATTTTTGGTGTTTGGAAAAATAAGAGGTAAATTCACCGCTCATATTGAAAGATTAGATAAAAATAATACTCTTGTGAGATTAAATTTCAGTTTACAAGAACGGCCAGTCACTTATAAAGAAGGTAAGACAACATATGATGATACATCATGGGATGATGAAGATTTAGATGTGGATAGAGCAAAAAAATATTACAAAACTTATTTTGATTCAATTCAAGAATATATCAAATAAATCAAAAGTTCTTTTGCTTAAATTTCACGATTTGAAGAAAGAATTTGAAAATCAAAGAATATTTTTATAATCCCAAAAGGAACTTTATCTTGATTTTTGCAAACTAAAATGAATTTCAAAAAATTATGTTTGGTACTTACTCTTCTTGTCGTCGGTATTATCCATCAACTAAATGCTGAACAGTGGAAGAAAACCGACCCGTTAGGCAGACCTACCTATGTGGAAGGCGAAGTGCTTGTAAAATTCAAAAAAGGTGCAAGTAGTCATCAGATTCAGTCAACTCATCAAAAACTTGGGGCCAATGTCATAAGCACATTTTTTGCTACTCACAAAAAAGACGCCATAATATACCGCATAAAAATAAAACAAGGACAATCAGTAGAAGAAGCGGTTAATGAATACAAGAGTGACCCACAAGTAAAATACGCAGAGCCAAACTTTATCTATTATCTTCAGGCAACTCCTAACGATACCCATTACAACAAATTGTGGGGACTTCATAACACAGGACAAATAGTAAATTTTGTAAGTGGCACAACCGACGCTGATATAGATGCGACTGAGGCATGGAATATAACAACGGGTTCAAGCAGTGTAATTGTTGCTGTTATAGATGATGGTGTAAATGGTGGCCATTCTGATTTAACTGATAATATGTGGATAAATACCGCGGAAGCACTTGGTGTTTCCGGTGTTGATGATGATAAAAATGGTTATATTGATGATGTTGTGGGATGGGATTTTTCTGAGAGTGATAACTCTCCCTTAAATACTGATAATCACGGAACACATATCGCTGGTACTATTGGTGCTAAAGGTAACAATAATAATGGAATAACCGGAATAAACTGGAATATCAGAGTAATGGCATTAAAATGTGCACAAACAGGTGGTGGGTTATCTGATAATGCCATAATTTCAGCAATCAATTATGCTGTTCTAAATGGTGCAAAAGTTATCAATGCCAGTTTTGGTGGCCCCAGTTTTTCCCAATTCCATTATGATGCCATAAAAGCAGCTGGTGATGATGGAGTTATATTTGTTGCTGCTGCGTGTAATTCCGCAAATAATAACGATGTTACCCCTACCTACCCCGCAAGTTATGACCTTGACAATATCATTTCTGTCGCTGCTACTGACCAGAATGACAATTTAGCAAGTTTTTCTAACTATGGGGCAACAACAGTAGATGTTGCTGCCCCTGGTGTAGATATTTTCAGCACAGTGTATCATCACGCAGGTTTCAGTTATACCCTTATATCTGCATCTTTTGGGAGTGACGCAGCAGGAAGGAGTGACACAGTAGGAATCAGACCGCGGGGCTGGTCCACTGGCGGAACAAACAATACATGGGCGGTAAGCGATTCAACTTTTACATCATGGCCTAATTGTATTGAAGATAGCCCAGCCGTCGACTATCAGAATAATACCAACTCATTTATATGGTGTGCGTCTTCCATGTCTTACATAGTAGGAAGCACTTATACAATTACTTTTAAAATGAGATATGTTCTTGAATCTGGCTTTGATTTTTTGAGAGTTTTTATTGCGGACCATACAGGAGAAACTGGAATTTTTGTATCCACAATAACAGGTTCTTCTGGGGGTATATTTAAGAATTTTTCTATCAATATAAGTACTCAAGTAGAGAAATTAGGTAAAGATTTTGTTTTTGGTTTTTCGCTGTATAGTGACGTTTCTTTCCCATATGAGGGTGTCTATATTGATGATGTTGTGTTAACAAGAATTTCTCCTACATCTGTTAGCACGTATGACCCCTGGCCAGGCACATCAATGGCTGCGCCCCATGTTTCTGGTATTGCAGGTCTTATACTTGCCTATAGACCATACCTTACTCTTTCAGAATTAAAACAATATCTAATGTCCGGTGTTGATGAAAAATCATCCTTAACAAATAAAATGGTAACCGGCGGCAGAGTAAATGCTTATAATTCCCTTAAACTTTTACAGGACAATTCCCCTTCACTCGTCTCCCCGGTTAACGGCGATACAATTTATGCCAGCAAACCACCAACATTCAGGTGGTCTGCTATATCAGGTGCGGTAAGTTATCAAATTATGGTGTCTTCAAGGTCTGATTTCACAAATTCCATAATAAATGTCAGTAGCATTACCTCAGCAGAATATACTTCTAATGTAGGTTTAACGAGTGGGATTTATTACTGGCGTATAAGGGGCTTTAAGAGTGGCGGTAACCCGCTCATATGGTCCGCAGCGCATACATTTTCTATTGTTGCACCTTTAAGTGTATCGGACATTAGAGTATTTCCCAATCCCTTTAAGGATGGTGACACAAAATATGGCAGAGAAAATGGAATCGTATTTGATAATTTACCTCAGGAAGTCCGAATTGAAATTTATAACATTGCAGGAGAACTTGTTTTTGAACACGCTAAAAATAACACCAATAATCGCTATGACTGGAAAACAGTGAATAGGAATGGTAATAAAGTTGCGAGTGGTGTTTATGTTTATGTTGTTACTTCGGAATCAACAAAAGAAAAGAATAAAGGAAAGTTATCAATAATCAGGTGACAATTAAAATAATGAGCGTTAAATTTTGTACATTTTTTATTGTTGTCCAGTTTCTTATAGTAAATATCCCCTCTGTATTGGTAGGGGTTAATTCAGGAGAAACAGTCGCGCAATTTCTTAAAGTATCGCCCTCTGCCCGGGGGATTGCACTTGGGGATACTTTCGTCGGATTATCAAATGATATTAATGCAATTTATTATAATCCTGCAGGTTTGAGATTGTTGCAGAAAACTGAAGTAACATTTATGTATAATCGTTGGTTTGAAGATATAAACATGCAGCATTTTGCTTTGGGACACTATATAAGAAATTTAGGGACACTGGGTTTGAGCGGGACAATGCTTTCTGCTGGAAACATAAACAGAACAGACAATCTGGGAAATCCCGAAGGTACATATACTGCCAATGATTTGGCAATGTCCTTGACTTATAGTAGTAAGTTCCCCTGGGACGACACCTCTTTTATAGGTTTTAATATTAAATCAATCCAACAAAAAATTGAAAATGAATCTGCATCAGGCATTTGTTTTGATTTTGGTTTGTTGTCCACCTATTATGGAAAAAGATTATCAATAGGTTATGTGGTTCAGAATATAGGTACGGGATTAACTTTTCGTAAATTAAAAGAACCCCTTCCTCTGATTTCAAAAATTGGATTTTCATGGTTTATCTTGCAGAATACAAAACACTCTATGGTAACTCTTTTAGATATACGAAATTGTGATAACTATCTCAGTGCTGGAACTGGTATGGAATACACATTAAAAATGAACGAAATAGATACTTCTTTTCGCATCGGTTATGACACAAAACATTCAGCGTCCAATCTTGGAGGAGTGACAGGAGTGACAGCAGGTTTTGGGCTTGGATTGAAAAAAATTATTTATCCTGTTGATATAAGTTTTGCCTGGCAACCTCTTGGCGATAATTTAGGGAATACTTTCAGAATATCTATTGCCGCAAAATTTGGCTCTATCCCAATGCCAGAAAAACCGGCCCCGGAAACACTAATGCAAAAACAACCGGTAGCGGAAACAAAAACACAAAAACAACCGTTACCCAAAACACAATCAACAAATTTCATCAAAGGCGCTGTGGTTGATATAAACGGCAAGCCGGTTTTCGGCGCCCTGGTTAAATTTTTTAGAGAAGACAAGGAAATTCAACGGTTTATAACCACCCGCACCGGCAGGTATCAGTCGCAAAAATTGTCTGCGGGTGTCTATACGATCAAAACATGGAAAAAGGGATATAGTTCTGAAGAAAGTGTCGTCACTATTGATACACAAGCCCCCACCTCTCCTATCTCAAGAGACATTGTTCTTGAAAAATCCCCTGCCCAGTAAATTCCCGGTGAACCCTCGGCACAGGTAAATCATCGGCCCGGTAAGTCCTCGGTGGATCTCCGGTGAGCCCGTCCCCGGCTAAAAAATAATCTCACAAAAAATTTGCCCCTCTTCACAACAAACTCACAAAATGTTTACTATAATAAATTTCAACAAAATCTGCGTCTTGCTTTAGAGGAATATTATGGTAAAGAAAAGTCTAATAATCAATATTCCACGGGAAAGAATAGAAAGCAAAATCCTGTTAATCAGGGGTAAAAAGGTAATACTTGATAGAGATTTGGCAGAGTTATACGAAGTTGAAGTTAAACATTTGAAAAGACAAGTGAGGAGAAATATTGAACGTTTCCCTGAAGATTTTATGTTTGTTCTTACGAATAAAGAATGTGGATTTTTAAGGTGCCAAAATGGCTCCTTAAAAAGAGGAGAACATTCCAAATATCTACCATATGCATTTACTGAACATTTTGGAAAGTTATTGTCCCCACCAGAAACACCAAAGAGAAAATTGGCTTTTGCCATAACAGGTAAGAACATGTGAAGGCAGAAAAACAATCACATTTCTTTGCCTGCGATGATAAAAGAACAGTGAATTTGCCCACGGATGATTTCTCTCCATTTTCAGCATCCTCTTGTTAAATATAGTATAACATAATATAATTATTTTGGTGTTTTTTTCTAATTCTTGTTTTTTAATTCTGGGGACTGCAAAAAACATCATAATTTTGTATAATGTTTATTATGGATAAAGAATTGAAAAGCACCCTTCAGAAAATAGAAGAAAAAATCACTTCCCTCAGGAGATTTCTTTGAATTAGAAAAAAAGGAACGGAAAATCAGTGAACTTGAGAAAGAGGTTTTATGCGGGCGAACATACAAAAAATGACGGCATTCAAATGTGAAATGTCATTCGCGGGCAAAAAACATTATAGCGCCCGTTCAAAGTAAAAAAAGGGGGATGCAAGAATGAAGAAATTGTTGATGAGAACAGCGATAAGAACTGTTGTTCTGGTTTTTGTCGTGTATGCGGGCGTGCAAGGAATGGAAACAAGGAAGTTCGGAATTGGCCTCATGGTAGGAGCGCCGACGGGAATAAGTTTTAAATACTGGCTCAATGAGGTTAACGCATTAACCGGAGGAATTTCATTGGGGAGCGATGCCGCGATACAGCTCAATTACCTGTGGCATAATTTCGGCGCGACACGACCCAGGGAAGGAAGCCTGCCTGTCCACTATGGTTTTGGCGCGCAGGCGCAATCTGGAGGAGCCCACAGCGGAGACCACAGCAGAATCGGTTTGCGGGGAGTTATTGGATTGACCTATCTTTTTGAAAAGGCGCCGTTTGACGTGTTTGCCGAATTAGCCCCTTTACTGGAAATTGGAAACAACTCCGAACTCCGGCTAACCGCATCCGTGGGCGCCAGGTATTTTTTTTGAAAACAGGCCCATCCAACATTTGCAAAAATGTTAATAATTTTGTATAATGCTCCTTATGGACAGAGAATTGAAAATCGCCCTTCAGAAAATAGAAGAGAAGGTCATCTCCCTCAGGAGGTTTCTTTGAATTAGAAAAAAAGGAACGGGAAATCAGTGAACTTGAGCGGGAGTCGGCGAAAGACGGTTTCTGGGAAAAACCCCAGCCGGCCCAGAAAACAATGCAGGAACTCAACTCGCTTAAATCGGTTGTCCTCAAGTGGGTTTCTCTGAAAAAACAGTTAGATGACCTGAAAACGATAATTGATTTAACCGAAAACCAGCCGCCTGACCCGTCGCTGGAAAAGGAATTCAACGACGGCCTCAAAAAACTCGCTTCCGGACTTTCCATTCTTGAAATAGAATCAAAACTTTCCGGGCCTAACGACGGACTAAACGCAATCATCTCAATACACGCCGGCGCAGGCGGGACCGAGGCATGCGACTGGGCGGAGATGTTACTGCGTATGTATATGAGGTGGACGGAAAATAGGAATTTCCAGACCCAGATCATTGACCTTCTGCCCGGTGACGGCGCTGGCATCAAGAGCGTAACCTTCATAATAAAAGGGCTGCATGCCTACGGGCTTTTGAGAGGTGAAATCGGGGTCCACCGCCTCGTCCGGATATCTCCCTTTGACGCAAACAAAAGGAGGCACACCTCGTTCGCCTCGTGCGATATCATCCCTGAGATTGAAGAGACATTAGAGATAAAAATTGACGAGTCAGACCTGCGGGTTGATACATACAGGGCTTCCGGCCACGGCGGGCAACACCTGCAAAAGACCGACTCCGCGGTCAGGATAACCCACATACCCTCGGGAATAGTCGTGCAGTGCCAGAATGAAAGGTCCCAGTACAAGAATAAGGTTATGGCGATGAAAGTACTGAAAGCGAAGCTGTACGAACTTGAGCAGGAAAAATTGAGGTCACAGATTGAAAAGCACTACTCGGAAAAGGGGACAATCGCCTGGGGCAGCCAGATAAGGTCTTACGTATTTATGCCTTACCAGATGGTTAAGGACCACCGCACGGGCGCCGAAGTCGGCGACATCCAGAGGGTAATGGACGGGGACATTGATGTATTTATTGAAAAATATCTTGAAAAAACGCCCTGATTTTATTTGATTTATTTTTATATTTTTGATATAATGTTCTGATAGTGGATTTGTGAGAGTTTAGTGAACCATGTGAGTGAACCGCCTGAAAGATGACCACGGGCGAAGTGTGGCGGGAGGAAATTCTCCCGGATTATTGGCGGGGGGATTGCTTCGGGGCAAACGCCCCTCGCAATGACACTGAGCGTCAAATTATGGATATTATCGCAACTCGTATTGGCAAACTCGCAAAAATAAGGGCTGCCGGGGTTGACCCGTACCCGCACAGGTTTGATTATACGCACACCTTTTCAGCGGTGCATTCCGAATTTCAGCACCTTAAAGAAGGCGAGGCGTCTGATTTAAAAATCAGTGTGTGCGGCCGTCTTATTTCCCGCAGGGAGATGGGCAAGGCGACGTTCTGCCACCTGCAGGACCCTGCGGCGAAACTGCAGATATACATAAAACAAAATTTAATCGGTGAAGAAAAATACAGGGCGTTCCTGGAGATGCTGGACATCGGGGATTTCCTGGGTGTTACGGGCATCCCTTTCAGGACAAGGACAGGCGAACTTACCGTCAATGTTACCGACTGGACGCTCCTTTCAAAATCGCTTATGCCCCTACCTGAAAAATGGCATGGGCTCAGGGATGTAGAGATCCGTTACAGGCAAAGGTACCTTGATTTAATCTCAAACCCGGACGTCAGGCAGATATTCGTCCAAAAGGCAAAAATAATTGATTCAATAAGGAACTTTCTGAATGAAAACGGTTTCATTGAGGTAGAAACTCCGGTAATCCAGCACCTGCCCGGCGGTGCGGTTGCAAGGCCTTTCAAGACGTTTCACAACGCCTTCGGCTCCGATTTTTTTCTGAGAATTGCGCCCGAGTTGTTCCTTAAGATGCTCGTTGTCGGCGGCATGGAAAAGATTTTTGAGATAGGGAAGTCATTCAGGAACGAAGGGGTTGACAGGAAGCATAACCCCGAATTTACGATGGTTGAAGTTTACAGGGCGTATTCCGACTATACGGATATGATGAAACTCTGCCGGGACGTTCTTGCCCGCGTAACTGAAAACCCGGCGATGAAAGACGGCATGCCTGACTTTAAAAACACCCGCACCGTTACCCTGAGTGACCTGTTCCGGCAATATGTGGACAAAGACGTTGATATAATAGACGCCGTTGAAACCGGGACGATAAAGGATCTTGCGAAAAAACTGAACGTTGAGTTTAACCCTGCCGCACCCGATAGAAAGATTTTTGACCATCTTTTTGACGGATTCATCCAGGACAAACTGCAGGAACCGACTTTCGTCATTGATTATCCGGTGGCATTTTCCCCGCTTGCAAAGGCAAGCGATGCGGACGGGAGAATTGCAGAAAGGTTTGAACTTTTTGTTGCGGGCCAGGAGATAGCCAACGCCTATTCCGAACTCAACGACCCTCTGGAACAGAAAAAAAGATTTCTAAATAAACCGCGCGGAGCCGAAACGGACGAGGAAGTTCCGTTGCTGGACGAGGAGTTTATCCGCGCTATTGAATACGGTATGCCCCCCTGCGGGGGATTAGGCATAGGGATTGACCGCCTCACAATGGTCCTGACGGGGAACGACTCAATAAGAGACGTCCTGCTTTTCCCTCTGTTGCGTCCCGAAACCGGGGTGGTTTCCGGGGCAAAATAGTAACCGACTGGAGTGTTTTGTTGGTTGGGAAGGCGCTAACCGGTTAACGTACACTTGGGGGAACAAAAATGTCTAAATTCGTTTATTTGGACGGAAAATTTGTAAAGCCGGAAGAGGCGAAAGTTTCAATTTTTGACCACGGACTGCTCTATGGCGACGGGGTCTTTGAGGGCATCCGGGCGTACAACAGCAGAGTCTTTAAACTCAGGGAACATCTGGGCCGCCTTACGAATTCCGCCAGGGCAATATCGCTTGAAATACCTTTTACAAAAGAAGAACTTGAAAAAGCGATTATTGAGACGGTCCGTATGAATAAACTGAAAGACGCATACATAAGGGTAGTCATCACAAGAGGGCCGGGCGACCTGGGGCTTGACCCCCGGCGATGCTCCACACCGACAATTTTCATCATAGCGGACAGAATAGCCCTCTATCCCGAGGAATTTTACACAAAAGGCCTTGAGGTCGTGACGGTTGCAGTCCGCAGGAATTCGCCGAACGCCCTGAACCCGTGCATAAAATCATTAAACTATCTCAACAACATCCTTGCCAAGATTGAGGCGACACGCGCAGGCGTGCATGAAGCGATAATGCTCAACAAGGACGGGTACGTCGCCGAATGCACCGGCGATAACATCTTTATATTGAAGGATAACACCATCATCACGCCTCCCACGTGGGCGGGGGCGCTCCCCGGAATTACCCGGGAAGCGGTTATGGACCTTGCAAAGAGCAGATTAAAACTTCTTGTAAAGGAAGACCTGTTTACGACGTACCATGTTTACACCGCCGATGAGTGTTTCCTTACCGGTACCGCAGCCGAGATCATACCCGTAATACGGGTTGATAACAGAATTATCGGCGACGGTAAACCCGGCAAGGTTACAAAAGAACTGATGAAGGAGTTCAGGGAACTCACCAGGTCAACGGGGGTGCCGGTATAATGTTGTGCGGTGTATGTCATAAAAACGAGGCGACGATACACTTCAAGGGCATATTTAACGGCCAGGTTTTTAAAATGGATATGTGCGAGGAGTGCGCCATCAAAAAGGGCGTTGAGGAAAAGAAAAGTATAACCTGCGGCTCATGCGGCATTACTTACGCCGATTTTAAAAGTAAAGGCCGCTTAGGATGCGCAAACTGTTATACCTCTTTTGCGCCCTTTCTGAACCAGTTGATTGAACATATCCACGGTTCCGGTAAGCACATAGAGACCAGGCCGTTTGATAACCCGACCGGGACAGAAACGTTGAAACAAAAACTGCACGCGTTGACCCAGGAACTGAAATTGTGTATTTCCCGGGAAGAATACGAAAAGGCAGCTGAAATAAGGGACAAGATAAAATACGTTAAAAGGCAGGTCCAGAAATACAAAAGAGGGATGGTAAAAACAACGTGATATTGGGCGACCTTGCAAAAAGAAAAATTTCATGGGTGAACGGCGGGGGCATTGTCCTGTCAACCCGCGCCCGTATTGCACGCAACCTCCATGACAGGTATTTCCCTTCAAGGGCGGATGCTTCCGCCTTAAGGGATGTGTTTGATTGTACCGTGTCCGCCGTATCGGGAATACCGCAGTTTTCAGATGCATCCGTACTCAAACTTAATGCGCTTGACAGGATTGACAGGCATCTCCTGATGGAGCGTCATTTAATATCCCATGAGATGGCTTCTTTGAAGAGGACTACGGACGAGCAGGGCGTTGTCTTTACAGCCGACGAGAAAGTATCAATAATGATAAACGAAGAGGACCACATAAGAATCCAGTGCCTCCTGCAGGGGCTCGCTACGAATTCCGCATACCTTATTGCGTCAGGCACGGAAGATTCTCTCGGTAACGTTATGAAGTTCGCATACAGCAGGAGGTACGGTTTCCTGACTTCCTGCCCGACGAACGTGGGCACCGGCCTGAGGATTTCCTGCCTGCTGCACCTTCCTGCGATGGTACTGACCGACAGCATTGAGAATCTTTTAAATGGCATCCGGAAGGCCCGGATGGCTGCTCGCGGGTTTTACGGTGAGGGGACAAAACCCATAGGGGACATCTTCCAGATATCCAACTCAACCACGCTGGGCGCAACCGGTGAAGAAATCGTCCATAGGTTTGACAGGGTCGTCCGGACAATAACCCGGTATGAAACGGAAGCACGGAGGAAACTCCTGAAAGAATCAAAACACAAACTTGAAGACATGATATACCGCGCATACGGCATCCTGGAATATGCAAGGTCAATCAGTTCGGAGGAAGCGATACTCTGCCTCACGAAAATCCGTCTTTGTTCCGACTTAAACATCAATCTGCCTGTCAACAGTAACCATGTGGACCAGTTGATATTCATACTGCAACCGGGCCACCTGCAGGAAATTTCAAACAGGGCGCTTTCCCCTGAAGAAAGAGACATAGAGCGCACCCGGTTAATCCGCGAAAGGTTGTTCGGGACGGGGGATATCAAAAGAGGAAAACAGAAATGAACAAATTCACTGACAGGGCGCAAAAGGTAATTTTAATCGCGCAGGAGGAGGCGAAACGTCTCAACCATGATTATGTCGGGACTGAGCACCTGCTGTTAGGTCTTGTTTCCATAGGGGAAGGCGTGGCGGCTCAGGTTATGGACAATATGGGCGTTGACCTGAAGAAACTCAGGAATGAGGTCGAAAAGATCGTCGGCACCGGTGACAACGTTATGCTGCTGGGTGAAATCCCGTTCAGCCCGAGGGCGAAGAAGGTCCTTGAGCTTGCCGTTGACGAAGCAGCGAACATGGGGCATTATTATGTCGGCACCGAGCACCTGCTCCTGGGCCTTATCAAAGAGGAGGACGGCATAGCCGCGAGGGTCATTGAAAACATGGGCGTCAAAATTACCGACGTCCGGCAGGAGATAATTGAACTTTTGGGTGAACCGACCAAACCGTTCGGCGGGCCTCATCATACGGCGGTTCACGGAAAACCCAAATCAAAAACCCCTACGCTGGACGATTTCAGCAGGGACCTTACACAGATGGCAAAGGACTCCAAACTTGACCCGGTCATAGGCCGCTCATCCGAGATTGAGCGGCTCACCCAGATACTTACCAGACGGACAAAGAACAACCCCGTGCTTGTGGGCGACCCCGGCGTGGGCAAGACGGCCATCGTTGAAGGCCTGGCGCAGAAAATTGCAAATGGAGACGTCCCTGATATTTTAACCGGTAAACGGCTTATAACACTTGACTTATCGTCCGTTGTTGCGGGAACAAAATACCGCGGTGAGTTTGAACAACGGCTGAAAAACATAATGGAGGAAATAAGACGCTCAAGGAACAATATAATCCTGTTTATAGACGAACTGCATACGGTCATAGGAGCGGGCGCCGCAGAGGGCGCCATAGA
>JAHJSO010000112.1 GCA_018830385.1 Elusimicrobiota bacterium
AGGTGCTACGCTCATCAGAACAACAGGATACCAATGGATAAAAAAGAACTGGAACTACGGGAAAATTTAATTCGGTATTAACCAATTTCTACTTCTGCCAGATGTTCCTTGCGGTCGTCAACAAGCATAATTTCCTTATTTTCCCGTTCAGCGCCGTCAAGTAATACTTTTATAACATCGTTTCCCGTTCCTGTAATACTGATGTTTATATGGTAGAAAGTTTCCCTGTGCCTGTAATGCAGTTTAAAGAACTTCCATTCTTCGGGTAAACAAGGTGAAACAAAACGCAATTTATCAATTTCAACCTTTAATCCAATCAATGATTCAACCAGCAGCCGGTACATCCAGCCGGCAGAACCGGTGTACCATGTCCAGCCGCCCCGTCCAATGTGTTGAGGATTAGTATATACGTCAGCCGCGACAACATACGGTTCAACTTTATAAGTTAAAATTTCCTTGTTGGTTTTCCCGTGGTTTATCGGATTAATTATTGAAAACAGTTCCCATGCTTTTTGTTTTTGCCCCATTTTAGCAAATGCCATAATTGCCCAAATCGCAGCATGCGTATATTGTCCCCCGTTTTCTCTTATTCCCGGAGCATAACCTTTTATGTATCCCGGTTCTTTTGGTGTTTTATCAAAAGGAGGTTTTAATAATAAAATCAATGAATTTTTTCTGTCAACCAGATGGTTATCAAGAGAATCCATCGCCGTGCGTGATTTATTTAAATCGCCTGCTTCCGATAAAACTGACCAGCTCTGTGAAATGGAATCGATTTGACACTCTATGTTTTCAGCTGAACCGAGGGCGTCGCCGTTATCAAAATAAGCCCGTAAATACCAATTGTCCTTCCAGCCGTATTCGTCAATATTTTTCTTCAGTCGGTTTGCCTCGCTAATACAGAATTCCTTAAAATTACCGTCTCCGTGTAAGTTAGCTATTTCGGAAAACTGAATAAACACATGATACAAAAAGAACCCTAACCAAACGCTTTCTCCTTTACCCTGAACTCCGACAAGGTTCATACCGTCATTCCAGTCCCCGCCGCGCATAAGAGGTAACCCATGATGTCCGTATTTCAACCCGAATCTGATAGCCCTTACGCAATGCTCATATAAAGTGCCGAGTTCATCGGATTTAGCGGGTTTATCATAATATGACTCTTCTTCCTGTTTTAATTGACGGCCCTCAATAAAATTTATTTTTTCGTCAAGCACACCCGTGTCTCCGGTAGCCGTAACATAACGGGCGACGGCAAGCGGTAACCATAAGTAATCGTCCGAACAATGAGTGCGTGTGCCGCGGTCTATCGGCGGGTGCCACCAGTGCTGCACATCTCCTTCTTTAAATTGTTGCGCGGCGGAACGCAGGATATGTTCTCTGACAAGTTCCGGCTTCGCGTAAGTAACAGCCATGACATCCTGTAACTGGTCGCGAAAACCAAACGCTCCGCTTGACTGATAATACCCGCTCCTGGCAAAAATCCGGCTGGCTAAAGTCTGGTAAAGGAGCCATCCGTTAATCAAAAAATTAACAGGCTGGTCAGGTGTTTCCACATATACAGTGCCGAGGTTATGTTTCCAGTAATTCCAGACATTTTCCAGTTCGGCATGCGCATAATCGGAATTCCTGAATTTTTGAATAATGTTTTGAATTTCTTCACCGCTTTTTCCTGAACCAAACGCGAAAATAATTTCACGCTCTTCTTCATCGGCAAGTTCAATTTGTACCTGCATTGTTGCGCAAGGGTCCAGCCCCGGGCCCGTTTTACCGGATAATTTTGTCAGTTTCATGGCTGACGGGTTGGAAAGAGTTCCGTTCCTGCCGATAAATTCCGCCCTATCTCCTGTGACAGAGCGTTTTGCTTCGTTTACATCAAGAAATACAACACGTTTGGAAAATTCGGTACTAAACAAATTTCTGGCAAGCATGGCGCCGCTCTGGGGGTCTATTTCAGTTATGATATGCATTGAATTCTTTTGACGTAAAGTGCCGAGCACTAATTCACAATAATTGGTGATTGACAGTTTGCGAAGACGCCCGGAACAATTTTTTATTTTCAGAACAGAAAACTTAACGGGGTCGTTTATGGAAACATACACGGTCAAAACAGAGATAATCCCATCATCTTTGTATTCAAAAATGCTGTAACCAAACCCGTGCTTGCTTATATAAGGCATGGGGCCCCTTGCCGGTAAAGGTGTCGGAGACCAGAATTTACCTGTTTCTTCATCGCGAATATACATGGTTTCGCCGGTCGTGTCACTAATCGGGTCATTATACCAAGGGGTAAGACGAAATTCATGCGCATTCTCGCTCCATGTGTATGCCCCTCCGCTCTCTGATATAACCGTTCCGAAATTCGGGTTCGCCAAAATATTTACCCATGGTAACGGTGTTACCTGCCCCGGTTTTGTAACAATTATATATTCACGGCCGTCTTGAGTAAACCCGCCTATTCCGTTGAAGAAAACAAGGTCCGGCCTGATTTCTTCTTTTTGCGGGATATTTTTGCTCTCGTATATTTTTATGGGTTTAACCGCTGTGATAGATGTTTCTAAATGACTCCTGTGTTCAATTTGTTCTAATAACGTTCCTCCGGTATCTGTGATAACTATACGCGCAACCGTCTGTATTAAAATCTTATCTTCGTCAGAGATATGTTCCGCGCGTCTTACAAAAATACCTCCCGGATTATTAACTGCATGTGATTCGTGGCTTGCCGCCAGCATGCCCATAATTTGGTCGTGAAGCTGTTGGCGATATACAGAATGGTCTTCATTCAAAATCATGAGGTCAACAATAAGTCCTTTTCTTCGCCAGTAGGCATGCGCGCTAATAAGTTGCCGGACAAGTTCTATATTCATACTATCGCTTATTTTTAGAAGCACTATGGGCAAATCGCCCGAAATACCGTAACCCCATAAATCGGATTGTCCCCGGGTATTTTTGGTTAAGGTAACTGTGTTCGCTCTCCATAAGGGATTCGCATAAAGTATTGAACTCATCAGGCTGCTATAAAGATTAGCGTCTGCTTCCGTTGTATTTAATTGCTGCAGAACAATCTGTCCATGCGCCCATGCCAGGGTGAAAACACGGTTCGAAAGATGGCGGTCTTTATATTTTTCAACCAAACTTATTGCATGGTCACGCGTTTCAGTTACACCGGATATAACGTCAAACGTAACCGTTTGTTCGGGTTCAACGGTAACAACGTAACGTATTGATACAATCGGGTCCAGGACAAAACCGTCAGTATTTGATAACTCAACCGAATCGTTAATAACCTGGGGATCATGAATGCTCCTTCCCCTCCCTGTAAATTTTGACCTGTCAGTTTCATAAGAAACCTTATTGGGAGAAGCCCCGTACACGTTTACTAAATGGAATAAAAAGGGAGGTTTTTCTTTTTCCGAACTGGGCCGCCTTGTACAAAATATCGCCTTATGAAAGTGTATGATTTCCGTGCGGATAAAAAGATTATTAAAAGCAGGATGCAATTCATCCGCTACCGGATTGAGTAAAACGACTTCCGCATAAGTGGTAAAATCAATTGTTTTGCGGGTCCCCGAATGATTCGTAACTCTGACCCGGCGAAGTTCAATATCGTCTTCGGGAGAAACAGCAATCTCGGTATATGTTTCAAAATCTAAGTCCTTGCGACGAAATTCCGCACGGGCTTGCGAAAATATGGCAGTATAATATTTCGGCTTTTTCAATGCCGGTTGATAAGTATTTGACCATATTTCCTTGTTTGTTAAATCGCGGATATAACAAAAGGCGCCACAATCATCGCGAGTGGTATCTTCACGCCAGCGTGTAACATTCAAACCTTTCCAATTACTATACCCACCCCCTGAATTTGTAATCATTACATTATATGCGCCGTTAGATAAAAGATGTACTTCCGGTTTCGGCGTATTTGGTGTGTTGAAAACACGCATAAAAGATTCCTTTACGCCTTCAACGTTGAGATTTCTGGGGGTTCCCGAAAGATGTTGATAAAACGGGATAATTTTTGGAATCCTTTCCTGGAGCAGTAAGACCGCAGATTTAACGGCAAGGTTGTTCTCAAAACGTCTTTGCATTGGACGGTTAAGCAGTAAATAAGCCAAAGACAATAATGCCATTCCCTGGTGATG
>JAHJSO010000113.1 GCA_018830385.1 Elusimicrobiota bacterium
ATAACCATCCAGGCGCACTCAAGAATATTTTTCGCTGACCTGTAGTTCTGTTCAAGTTTTACAACCCTGCAACCGGAAAAGTCGTTCTCAAAACCGAGTATGTTTCTTATATTCGCCCCGCGCCATGAATATATTGACTGGTCGTCGTCACCCACTACGCAAAGGTTCTTGTTTTCCGAAGTAAGGTGTTTTATTAAGACGTACTGCGCCCTGTTCGTGTCCTGGAATTCGTCCACAAGTATGTACATGAACCTTTCCTGGTATTTTTTCTGCAGCCCGGCCGATGTATGCAGGGCGTCATTGGCCTTAAGCAGGAGGTCGCCGAAGTCCACTGCGCTGTTCTGCTGAAGTTTTTTCTGGTAAGACGTATATACGTTCGCTATCGTGTGTTTCAGGGCGTCGTTTTCGGCAGATGCGTATATCGCATACGAGCCGGCGTCAATCAGGTCGTCCTTCGCCCTATTTATAATATCCTGGACAATGCCTATCTTATATTTTTTCTCATCTATGTTAAGTTCCCTCAGGCACTCTTTGATGACGTTTTTCTGGTCTATTTCGTCGTATATTACGAAGTTCTTACTTATACCTATGTTCTGCGCTTCCATCCTCAATAACCTGGCGGCGAACGAGTGGAAAGTTGAAACCCACACGTATGCCCCCTGCCCGGGCGCAAGGACTGAAATTCTGCGCTTCATCTCTTCAGCCGCTTTATTGGTAAAGGTAATGGCAAGGATGTTTTCAGGACGGATACCCAATGACAGCAGGTATGCCACCCTGTAGGTTATTACACGTGTCTTACCCGTGCCCGCGCCGGCAAGCACCAGCAGGGGTCCGTGGACATGCAAAACCGCCTCCTGCTGCGGTTTGTTCAGTGCGTTAAGGATTTTTTCTTTGGACGTTTCCACTTTACCTGTGAACCATTTTAATCACGACCTCAATGTGCGGCGTGTGAGGGAACATATCCACCGGCTGTACCTTTTCTATTCTATAAAATTTAGACAGGGATTGCAAATCCGACACTGCCGTTTCCGGGTTGCAGGACACGTATATTATCACCCTGGGGTTCATTTCAATGATTGACCCGACGGCCTTCCTTGGTATCCCCGGCCGCGGCGGGTCAATTATTACGGTTGACAACTTCATCGCAAAGGTTGATGACAGCAGTTTCTTCACAAACGTCTCAACCCTGTCTAATATGAATTCACAATTGGTGATTCCGTTAATCTCAGCATTCTTAAGGGCGTTCTCAACGGACAAGGGGTTGTGTTCAATGCCTATTGTCTTTTCAAAAACGTCCGCCGTCCAGAGTGTGATACCCCCTGAACCGCAGAACAAATCAACCGCGGTTGAGCCGGCATCCTGCGCTACCCATTCCCGGACGACCCCGTAGAGTTTTTCAGACGCAAGCGGGTTCGGCTGAAAGAAGGTATAAGGGAATATTATGTAGGTTAACCCGCCTATCTTTTCTTCTATTGAAGGGACGCCGTTTATCAGGTAGTTTTTTTCCGCCAGGGCGATGTCAGTTTTTTTGTCATTCAGCCCGACAGTAAAACAATCAACCGCAACGTTGTTTTTCCCGGCTATTTCAAGGAACCTGTCAAAATATTTCCTGAATTCATTCTCAAATTTATACGGGGTGGCGGAAACAATCATATTCACCATTAATTTACCCGTTTTTTTCGCTTCGCGGGTAACCATGTATCTTAAAACGCCGGATTGTTTCTTAAGCGCGAAAACGGGGATGGGGGATTCTGCCGCCCACCTGCGCGCCGCATCAAGCAGCCCGGGCGCCTTTTGCGAAAATATCAGGCATTCTTTAATATTGACGATGCTGCTGAAACTCCCCCTCTGTCTCAGTCCCAGACAGAGCGGCTCTCCGAATACAAACTCCATCTTGTTACGGTAGAAATAAATATCAGGCGAAGGGATGATGGGAAGGACGTCCCCTGCGGGAAACCCGCCAAACAGTTGTTCTATTCTTTTTTGCTTTGAGGAGAGTTGCTGCTGATACGGAATATCCTGGAAAGAACATCCCCCGCAAACGCCGAAGTGCTGACACAATCTCGCCGGCTGTCCCATTTTATTTAACCTTTTTCAACGTCCTCATTCCCTCATTTTCTTAAGCATCACTATCGCCTTTTCGTTGCCGGGGTCAAGCTGGATAACCCTGTTAAAGGCAGCGGCCGCCTCGCTTAACTGTCCCTCATAATAATGGGCGATGCCGAGGTTGGTATAGGCGTCAACCTGTCCCGGGTTAATCTCCACCGACCTCCTGTAAAATTTTATCGCCTCTTTCCTGTTGTTCATTAAGAAATATATGTTGCCCAGATTGTTATAGGGGCCCGGTAAACCGGGGTTTAAGTCAATTGACTTCATGTAATTCCCTATTGCTTTATTAAAATTTTTCTCTTTCGCATATATCCACGCAAGTTTTTCATAAATCTTCGCCCTTGCCGGCTTCAACTGTGCGGCAGAAATTTTCATCTCACTTAAAAACCTGCCGTCATCACTGCCCGCCAGTTGTTCCAGTTCGGAAATCGTTTTGTACGGTTCCAGCACCTTCTCATCAAAAAAATCCACTTCTTCAGCCAGCGTCTTGTGCGCCAGGTACGGGTGGACAATTGAAGGCAATAACCCGAAACCGCCCGGCATCATGCCGGATGAAAATTTCCTCTGCCCCAGATTAAAATGGAGCACCTGCATAAAATTTATGCTCAACTCCTGCTTTGAATTCCTGCTCACATTGATAACGCCCGAATACGCAAGGACTGCCATCATTAAAACGTATCTCACGGGGGGCGCAAGGTTCAGTTTGTGTTTAGCCACCCTGCCCGCCATACCGGCCTCAACAGAAGATACGATACCCATCGCCAAAAACAAGTAAAATGCGGAGATTATGAACCTCATATCAACGGAAAAAACATTCTGGGCAAGTATAGCCCCAGCTGAACACAACAACCCGGTAATTATGAAACGTTCCCCTGTCCCGCCCCTTTCCCGCACGCCGTCACCCTGGAACCGCTTTACCATCCCGGTTGCCGTCCTGAAAAAGTAAAACAGGATAACCATGAATATCCCCAGCCCGGCTACCCCTGTTTCAGACAGGATCTGCAGGTACTCGTTGTGCGCGTCGTTTATTATGTTCTGCGTCTGGGGCCAGATGGAGAGTAATTCCTTTGACGCAAACCCGGGAAAATTTATATGGAACGTCCCTGGGCCCGTACCGAACAACGGGGAGTGGAGCCACATATTGAGCGTGTCCTTCCAGATCAAAGGGTGTGCCTGGTGCCTGAGCCATACATTCCATGTGATAACCGAAAAGGCCGCAACGACCGCCAGGAAAACGGACAGGAATATAACCCTCGTCTTTAGTGTCTTTATACCCAGAAAACCGAATATTGCGATTGAGACGGCGAACCCTATCCACGCAGCGCGTGTCTGCGTCCAGTAGAGGGCCGCCAACCCTGATGCAAAGACCGCAAGGAGGAGGAATTTCAGGACATACCTCCTGGCCTGAAAAAAGGCGCCCAACACCAGAGGCAGAAGCATCACAATGTGCGCAGCAAAAAATATCGGGTTGCCGTAGGTTGAATATATCCTGCCTTCCTTCGGCACTTCAAAAATCCATACGCGTCCCCAGTGCTGGAAAAGGCCGTACACGACGGACAAGAATGACCCGGCTATCCAGAAATAGATAACCATAACCCTGTGCCTGTTGTCACTCAGGGCGCTGGCTGAAATAAAAAATATCACGGAACACAGTAACATCCTTTTTAGTTCGCTTTGTGCAACCGCCCTGTTGGGAACCAGAAAATAATATACTAAGATAAAAACTACATAGACCAGGGCCGGCAGGGCGAGCGCACCCGTGTAGCATGAAAATTCAGCGCCCGATAAAACCAGCAGGACAAAGGCAAGCAGGAGGATGAACACGCCAACTTCTATTAAAAGCAGTTTGGGTCTCGTTATCTGCACATCAGGAAAAAGAGGGTTCAGCAATAGGAGGATTGAAAGTAACGCCGGTATGATGAAACCGGCGAAACCACTTCCCGTAACAGGGGCCTTTATTGCGCTGTGGCTGACCTGTTCTGCCTCCGGATATTGTTTGTTTAATTTTACGTTTTGTTTTGCCCGTTTCATTGACGTATCAGGATACAAAATTTTGACGGGAATTGCAAATTTTTCCGGTTTTTTCAGAAATTACTTGATTTTATTAAAAATATTGCCTATAATATATGTTATAGAACCACGGGTGAAATGCATCAAGTCCGCATGCAAGTCCACCTGTATGAAAAACATTTATGAAAAACATTAAAATACCTCTATTCCTGAAATTCGCCATAGTCATGATATTTTTAAGTGTAGCCCCCCTGATATTTGTGGGTATAAGAACTGTGAATATAAACAGGGAGTCGCTTCAAAGTGCAATACTTGACCTGCACATCCAGACAGCCCGCTCATTCGCTGAAAAAATAAATTCATACCTGAACATGATAGACAAAGAAATACCATACATTATAAATATACTCTCTGCACCCGAAATCCCGTGGGAAACACGGGAGATAGGTCTAAAAACAATGCTGGAGTCACACAAAAACATCGTTTCTATTTCTATGATGGACCCATCGGGCAGGGAAAGAACAAAGATATATAACCCTGTCCTGGAAAAACAGACCCGATTGATTAACAGAAGTAAAGAACAAATATTTCAGGAAATTGTCAGTAAAAAAACCAAAAGGGCAATAAGCAAACTCTATTACTTTGAGGACAGACCCCAACTGAATCTTTTATATAAGATAAATGAAAATGTTTTACTGCATATTGTCCTAACACTGGAAGATCCATGGAATGAATTGTATTCAATAAAAGCAGGCAGGACAGGACATGCTTTTCTGGTTGATTCATTAGGCAAAATTATTGCACACAGGGACAAAAATAAAATCTTTCAGGATGCGGGCGGGCTGTCCATTGTCCGACAGGCGGTCCGCTCTTTAAGTGACGGTTCCTGCGAATACGAAAAAAGCCCGGGCGAGTGGATTGTCGGCTCCTATGACAGCATAAAAGGGCTTGACTGGTTTATTATCGTTGAACAATCCAGGGACGAGGCATACCATTCCAGTATAGTTATGAGGAACCAGGCAGTCCTGTTAATTGTTCTGAGCGTTTTCCTGAGCGCACTCGTCGCATTCTTTGTAGCACGGAACCTTACAAAACCCATCCTCGTCCTTATAAAATCCGCCGGCAACATCGCCCGGAGGGATTTCTCCTCAAAAATAAGCCTCCGGACAAACGACGAATTAAACAACCTGATAACGACATTCAACGACATGACTGACGAATTAAAAAAATACGACGACATGCAGATTGACAAAATAATAGCGGAAAAAACAAAAACAGAAGCGATAATATTTTCAATCGCCGACGGGATAATAATGACCGACCACACAGGTGAAATACTGCTTGTCAATACACCTGCCAGAAACATAATCGGCATCGGAAAACAACCGGTTGAGGGAAAGGTATTGTGGGATTACATTTCCGATAAAAGGTTGCGGGAGGCGATGACTGAACTTTTAAACATAGGAGATACCGAAAACATGGCGGTGCGTGAAATTGACCTTTCGCAGGAAAAGGCGCTGCGTTTCTACAAGGCCGCCACAAAACCCGTCATAACCCTGAAAGGTGAAACGATAGGCATAGTGACCGTCGTCCGCGACATCACGCTTGAAAAAGAAATTGACAGGATGAAAGACGACTTCCTGCACTCCATCACGCACGACTTAAGGAACCCCATGAC
>JAHJSO010000114.1 GCA_018830385.1 Elusimicrobiota bacterium
AACCTTGACTGTAACCTTGACATTCGTACCTTTAATTTGTATAATGGGTTATGCCTAAAAATACCTTTCAGCCGAATATCAGACGCAGAAAAAGGGTCATGGGATTCCTTTCAAGGATGAAAAAACATGGAGGGAGAATGACTATCAAGAGAAGGCGTCAGAAAGGCCGCTGGAAATTAAGCGCCTGATTTGCTTGGCCTGGCGGTGGGATGAGTCGCAGGGGATCGGCGTGCGCGATATGTGAGCGCTCCGGAACAACTGAAAAGTGAGCATACCTAAACTTACTTTTAGAAAGCATGAGCGACTACGTCTCAATAAGGATATAAAAAGGGTCTTTAATAAAGGGCGTGTCTTTAAACACCCCGCTTTGATAATGTTTTCTGTCGACCGTCCCGTCCGTACCCCCGCTGGCATTAAGATAACCGACTCCGCTTCACGGTTCGGCATTGTCGTCACAAAAAAACTGGGGAACGCCTCAAAGCGTAACAGAATAAAACGACTGCTCAGGGAGATTATCCGGCTGAATAAAATGTACCTGTCGCCCTGTCTTGACATTGTTTTTCTGCCCAGGATAGGGGCAGTCCCGCTGGATTTTCACTCCCTGAATAGAGTCGTTCTGGACATGTGGAAAAGAGCGGGTGTTCTGAAGCATAACGTAACAGCAGGTGCCGGGCCGGTAACGGCAAAACATTTTGAACAATGATAAGGTTAATTGTTTTAAAAATTATTTCTTTATACAGAATAATCTCCGGTGTTCTGGCCGGAGGGGTACACGCCCTTACGGGGATTTCCGCCGGGTGTAGATTCACCCCAACCTGTTCTGAATATACTTATCAGGCGGTTGACTCTTTCGGGGCGATAAAAGGACTGATGTTAGGGTTGAGAAGAGTGATAAGGTGCCACCCATTCTCTGAAGGCGGGTTTGACCCACCTGATACCCGTAAGATGTAAGAAAACCATATTTATAACGGGTTTGATTAATTTTGCTGACCTATGGAAAAACGCGTCCTTACTGCAACATTGTTGTCCGTTATTGTAATTGTTTTGTGGTGGGTTATTACCGCCCCGCGGCATACCCCTTTATTTAAACAGCCGGCACCTTCATCAACACAATCCCAGACATCCCAGCCAGCGGACGCCCGGGTTGAACTCGGGAAAAACGGCCAGAACATTAACGGTGACGCTGCCGGCAAAAAGACGGCGGAACACCCGGCGGACATCCGTACCGCAAGGCAGGACACCGGACACTCCCCGGTCCGTGGCACCAGGCATGCCTCTAAGCGGGACACAATGGCAACAGTGGTTCCGCAGGAATTTACGGTTGAAACAAAAACATTCCGGGCTGTATTTGATACGCACAACGCAACAATAATCCACTGGGTCCTTAAGGAAGAAAAGGCCCCGGAATTATGCACCGACCTTGTTATGGATACAGGAGTATTCTTCGCCACGTCCCCGGATATTGATTTCCGGCTCGTTTCCTCCGCTCCCGGTGAAGTAACCTTTTCAGGCAACCTTGATAAAAATATCGTTGTCATGAAAAAATTTACGCTGAATGAAAGCAACTACCACAAACTTGACATTGAAATAAAAAACACGGGAAATAAAGCGAAAAGGATTGAACAGGTGGTATCATTGGGGCCCGGCATCGGTTGCGACACAAGCAGGGCAAAACAGGAATTATCCGCTACAAAACCAATAGGCATAGAATCGCGGGGCAAAACATATGCCTCCTCAAAACTCAAAAAAGGCGATTATGCGGGGCGCAGTTTTTTATGGGCGGGAATCCACAATAGATACTTCTGCATTATGTTAAACCTTGAGGATTCGCCTTTTGGTATATCCGTTGAGGACAATGTGTCCCCGAGCAAACTTAATGAGGTTAGTTTGTCCGCAGACGTCTTGTCTCCGCCGGGAAAAACCTCCCTGTCTGTCCCTTTTTACCTGGGTCCGAAGCAATACAATAAATTAAAACCCCTTGGCGGCGGGCTGGAAAAGATAATTGATTTCGGGCTATTCAGCCCCCTGTCAGTGCTGGCGTTTAACGGGCTCCTTTTCCTGTACAACATAACCGGCAACTACGGCATGGCTATAATAATCCTTACAATAATACTCCAGATTGTACTGCTACCCCTTACAATAAAAAGTTTCAAGGCGTCAGCCGCAATGAGGTCGCTGCAACCGAAAATGAAAGAACTCCAGGAAAAGTACAAGACGGACCAGCGCCGGCTAAGCGCCGAGATGCTCAATCTATACCGCAGTCATAAGGTGAACCCTCTGGGCGGATGCCTCCCGATGATATTGCAAATACCTATTTTCTGGGCGCTCTTCACAACGCTTAACAACGCCTATGAACTCAGAATGGCGCCTTTTATCTTATGGATAAAGGACCTGTCTTCCCCGGATTTACTCCTCACAGTAAGCGGGCTGCCTATCCGGGTCCTGCCGTTACTCATGGGCGCCGCAATGTACTTCCAGCAGAGGTTGTCCGGCATGGGGACGGACTCAACGCAAAAAACAATGACATACCTTATGCCCGTAATGTTCACTTTCATCTTCTGGAATTTTTCAAGCGGGCTTGTACTCTACTGGACAATAAACAGTATATTCAGTATATTGGCCCAGACGTCCCTTTTCAAGAGTAAGCCGGAAACACATATTACAACACGGGAAATTTTAAAGGAGGAAGCACAGTGAAAAAAAATGAAGCAACAGATAAACAATCAATTGAGGTTGAAGCCAAAAATGTAGAGTCCGC
>JAHJSO010000115.1 GCA_018830385.1 Elusimicrobiota bacterium
ATGTTATGTGGGTTGCGGGAGAATCGAACTCCCAGCCAACGGATTAAGAGTCCGTTGCTCTACCTAGTTGAGCTAGCAACCCATAAACCCACAGCGGTATTATAGCATTTTTTTAATAAAATGTAAATGTGCTGATGGATAAAGTGATAATGTATATTATTAGGGTTGGGGAATTTACAAACAGGTGGCTGGATGAATGAAAAAGAAACTTAATGTCCTCTACTGGATGTTGTACGATTTTGCAAATACAATCTATTCAATGAATGTCGTTTCGTTATACTTTGCTCTGTGGATAACGGTTGATAAAAAAGGAGAGGATATATTCTACAGCATTGCACTTTCTGTTTCAATGATAATGGCTGCTATCCTTGAACCACTGACAGGCGCAATGTCTGACATCCACGGTAGAAAAATTCCGTTTCTGCTTGTTTTTACCTTGGTATGTTGTGTCGCTACAGGACTTATTGGTACCGCCTCTACCCTGGTTATTGGATTGATTTTTTTTGCGATTGCTAACACCGCCTATGAGGCAGCAAATGTCTTTTATAATGCATTGCTTTATGATATATCAACAAAGGAAAACATTGGTAGAATTTCCGGCTATGGAGTCGGGCTTGGATATATAGGTACAATTTTTGGATTACTTATGGTAAAACCGTTTGTAGTTGCGGGTGGCAGGCAGTCAGCGTTTATCCCTACATCTATACTCTTCTTTTTGTTTTCTGTACCGTGTCTTTTTTTAATCAGAGAGCCAATCCCCGCCGAGAAAAAAATATTTAAGATAGAAATAAAAAAGGCACTTCAGAGAATAAAAGATACATTCAGACAGTCACAAAAATACCCGGGGGTTATCAGGTTTGTTCTGGCTGCGTTTGTTTTTTTTAATGCAATAAACACCTGTATAATTTTTATGTCGGTTTATACTAAAAAGGTTATCGGTTTCAGTGACCCGGAGATGGTCACTTTCTACATAATCTCAACGACATTTGCGATACTCGGTTCTTTTCTGTTTGGATTCCTTACAGACCGTCTCGGTGCAAAAAAGGCATTATCCATCTCACTTGGAATCTGGCTGGCGGGTTTAACTATCGCTATGTTGACTGCAAGCAGGGGTATATTTTATCTTGTGGGTCCGCTGGTCGGCATCGGGCTGGGCTCAACATGGGTGTCAAGCAGGGCACTGGCTGTTCAGATAGCCCCTGAAGGAAAAATTGGCGAGATTTTTGGGCTGTATGGACTGGCTGGTAAGTCATCGGCTATTCTCGGATCGCTTGTCTGGGGAATAACTGTCCTGGCTTTTGGATTTCTTGGTTTGTTCAAATATCGCATAGCGATTTTTGTCCAGTGCTTGTTTATAATCATAGGATGGTTTATACTCAGGGGTGTTCCGTATGGCAACCGGCATGGGGCATCCACCGGGGAAGTTTTATGAAATACATATTTGTTTTGAAACACCTTGCTTTTAGTGGGATTCTGCTGATAATTCTGTTGGTTTACATACGACTCATTGAGAGAAGAACAATATTTTATCCAATGAAAAAGATAGAGTTTACTCCGTCTGACAGCGGAATGAAATATGAGGACATATTTTTTTGGACAGCAGATGGAAAAAAACTCAACGGATGGTTTGTGCCTTCACCTCTATCTGACGCAGTTAAACCACGGGCAACACTCCTCTATTGCCACGGGAACGGGGGGAATATCAGCCATAGGATTGAAATAATAAAAATGTTTAACCAGTTGAATATGAATGTTTTTATCTTTGATTACAGAGGGTATGGAAAAAGTGAAGGAAGCCCATCGGAAAAGGGGATTTATCTGGATGTACTTGCAGCGTACGATTATTTATTGAAAAGAGGAGATACAGAAAAAAACAAGATTGTTGTCTACGGGGAATCACTCGGCAGTGCCGTTGCGATTGAACTTGCCAGCAGGGTGAATATAGCAGGTATCATATGTTTTGGCGGCTTTACTTCCGCTGTCGCCGTCGCCAATGAAATATTTCCTTTTCTGGGTGTTTTAATAACCCAGAAATTTATCTCAATACCTAAAATAAAAAAGGTATCTGTTCCGAAACTGATAATCCACAGCAGGCAGGACGAGATAGTTCCATTCCGTCACGGAGAAGAATTATTTGCATCTGCTAATGCCCCGAAGGAATTTTTGGCAATAAGAGGTGGACACAACGACGCGGTCTTTGTTTCATATAATGAGTTTAAAACAGGGATTGAGAGTTTCATAAAGAAATATTTAAGGTAATTTTTCCCGCAAAATTTTCCTCACATATAATTGACAATTTTTGATAAATTTAGTAAAATTAAAA
>JAHJSO010000116.1 GCA_018830385.1 Elusimicrobiota bacterium
AAAG
Organism: Elusimicrobiota bacterium; assembly: GCA_018830385.1. Taxonomy (GTDB): domain Bacteria; phylum Elusimicrobiota; class Endomicrobiia; order CG1-02-37-114; family JAHJSO01; genus JAHJSO01. Next base: position 5 of record JAHJSO010000116.1, read on the forward strand.
AAAAACTGAAAGGGGAATTTGTCGTCCTGTTACACCAATGATAAAAACAGCGATTATAGGCGTGTCCGGGTATGCGGGCGAAGAACTCCTGAAGATTCTGTCGTCTCACAGGGGTACGGAAATCGTTTACCTTGGCGATAAACAGGAATGCGACGAGACAAGAATAACCTGTAACGGCAGGGAACACCCCTGCTATAAATATAACCCCGATACGGATATCCTGTCAACTGGTTTAAAATCAGCGGAGGTGGTATTCCTGGCGCTGCCCCATGGCGTTTCAATGGACATCGTCCCGCAATTAGCGTCTGCAAAAAAAAGGGTAATTGATTTGTCGGCTGACTACCGTATAAAGGACGCCGGGTTGTATGAAAAATGGTATAAACAGAAACATAAATACCCCTCACTGTTAAAAGAGGCGGTTTACGGCCTCCCTGAATTATACAGGGAAAAAATCCGCAAGGCATCTTTGGTCGCCAACCCGGGATGCTATCCCACAAGCATAATCCTTGCAATCGCCCCTCTCCTGAAGAATGGTCTTATAAAGATCTTCCCGGAAGTTTCACCGGTAATAGTTGACTCAAAAAGCGGGATATCCGGAGGGGGAAGAAATTTTGTCCGGGAGTACCTTTCAAAAAAAACCGACGACACGTACGCATACCAGTCGGGCGGGAAACACAGGCACATCCCCGAGGTGGAACAGGAACTTTCTTTAATCGCCGGGGAACAAATTCACATCCAATTTACCCCGCACATAGTCCCGCAGGAAAGGGGTATGTTTTCAACGGTCTATGTTCATCTGAAAAAAAATACCAGCACGGTTGAAATTATACGGGACTATTCTACATTTTACAGGAACGAACCGTTCGTCCGGGTCCTGCCGGAAAATGAACTCCCGAAGACCTCTCGCGTGGTCAACACAAACCTGTGTGAAATCGGTTTTGCAGTTGACTCGCATTATGATACGCACGGACGTTTAACGCCTCTTACGGTAATGTCCGCCATTGACAATCTTGTTAAGGGGGCAAGCGGGCAGGCAGTTCAAAACATGAACATAATGTACGGATTGGACGAGCGTGACGGCCTCGGGGACGTATGCCCCGGGGGCGCGGCACCCGGGGTCGCGTCTATTGACAATTAGCAAATAAATTTCTATAATGTCAGATAAGGAAACGGACATGATCGTGTATTTGCATGTCCACATCCGTGCGTTGAATATTGTGCCGGCGTTTAGGTTAGTCCGTTTATGAAAAGATCAGAGAAGGAAATAATACAGCACTTTTTTAGCATCGCCAAAACAATTTCGTCAATACTTGACGTGGACACGCTGTTGCGTCATATCGGCGAAGTGGCCGAACAACTCACCGATTCAGAAGCGAGTTCCATAATGCTCCTTGACGACGACAAGATGAATCTGTATTTCAAGGTGGCGACCGGTGAAAAAGGGAACGTGATCAAGAAATTAAAAATCCGGGTAGGGCAGGGGATCGCCGGCAGCGTGGCACAGACAAAACAATCTCTCACCATTAACGACGTATCAAAGGACTCCAGGTTCAACATTTCTTTTGACAAGTCGTCCGGATTTATTACAAAATCCATACTCGCCGTCCCTATAACGCTTGGCGATGAACTCATCGGCGTCGCCGAAGTGCTTAACAAGAAGGGCGGAGAAGATTTCACGGAAGAAGACAGGGCAATACTTGAAGGGCTTGCAAGTTTGGCGAGTGTAAGCATCGGTAATGCAAAATTAGCCGAAGACCAGAAAAACTTTTTCGTATATATAATAGAGATAATCGTCCAGGCGATTGAAGGCCGCGACCCAAAACGCACCGGTCACACATGGAGGGTGGCTCAGATCTCAACTGCGATCGGCAAGTCCCTCGGTCTGGAAGGACAGGACTACAAGGACTTATACTACGGCGCCCTCCTGCACGACATCGGGTATCTTACTGCTACCGGCCCGGGCTCATCCGAGGACATTTTTTCATTCATACAGAAAAGCGACGAAAAGATGAATCCTACCAGGGGATGGGAAATGGTCCGGAAGATAAACATACTGAGGGGGGCGGCGCCCCTCGTTTTGTATCACCAGGAACACTACGACGGGAGCGGGTATCCCGAGGGTTTAAAGGGTGACGGTATCCCGCTTGGCGCCCAGATAATCGCCTTTGCGGAATTCCTGGACGAGTTAAAGATGCAGGGTTACACCCCGGACAAGATAACGGAAATGGCGCGGGAAGAATCCGGAAAAAAACTGAACCCCAAAATCGTTGATACCTATTTACAGGAAATGGCAGCAACTTCTTGAACGAACACCTTGTGCAATATCTAAACATGGGCAGTGCGAATATACCTGTTGTAGTGTCCCATAAATCTCTTGGCATTTTAATATTCATTGAATCGTCATTGCGAGTGACCGAAAGGAGCGTGGCAATCCCGAGATTGCTTCGTCGCTAACGCTTCTCGCAATGACAACCAAATGTAAAGAACTGTTAGGGACAGCACACTATGAGGTTGCACCCACACCTTTTAATAGCGATTGACATAGGGAACACATCCATAACGGCAGGCCTTTTCAAAGGTAGCAAGCTCGTAAGTAAGCGCAATATCCCGACTCAGCCGCACGGAAGTGAAAAAAAATATTACGCGCAACTGCGGCGACTTTTGTCTGCCGGGTCATACGGTTCCGGAAAAAAACCGGAGATTTCGGACGTTGTGATTTCAAGCGTCGTACCCTCACTCAACAAAAAATTCATCTCAATCAGTAAAAGATATTTCAAAAAAGCGCCACTCTTCATTGATAATAAGAACTGCGGCATCAGGATCCGTTATAAGAGGCCGTCAGAGGTCGGCGCGGACCGGCTCGTAAATGCAGTTGCCGGCTGGGAACTTTTCGGAAGGGGGGATAAAGCCCGGGCGCTCCCGATGATAATAATTGACTCCGGGACAGCAGTAACGTTTGACTGCCTGAATTCAAAGGGTGAATATTTAGGCGGCGTTATTTTCCCCGGGAAGAGAATTGCCTCTCTCGCCCTGAACAAATACACGGCGAAACTCCCGCTCGTCCGGATAACCGAAAGCAAAAAATCATACCCCCCTGTAATCGGCAGGACAACCGCAGGGAGTATAGCCGCGGGTCTCCACTTCGGTTATACCGGTATGATAAAAGAAATCCTTGGGGCCTTGAAAAAAAAATTAAAAAATGCTATTGTAGTAGTAACCGGCGGCTATGCTAAATCCGTAATCTCCGGTATCCCGGATGTAAAAAATGTGGCCCCTGACTTGACGCTCCGGGGGTTGTGGATTATCCGGGAAAGAAATAAAAAGGGAGGTAAACACAAATGAAGTTGAGAAAATGTCTGGTTTTATGTCTTGCGTTTGCATTGCAGGTGGGGGTCACGGCGACGTCTTCCGCTCTCACCGTGGAAGAACTCCTCAAAGAGATGAAGAACTATGCGGAGAATAAATACTTGAACCCGCTTGCAAAGGACTTGGGCGGTGCGCTTGGCAGCGGCGTTTATCACTCAGGGAAAAACCTCGGTTTTCCCGGGTTTGACGTCGGCGTCCGCATGTCTTTAAAAAATACAAGCAAGGATAATATCGTAATACAATCCACTGCAATCCCGGTAATACCCCTTGCTTTGATTCAGGCGGAAATAGGCCTCCCGAAAAAGATTGATTTATTTGTCAGGGCTCTCCCTACAAGCGACATTTCCGTCCTGGGCGGCGGCATAAGATACACCATCTTTTCAATCGGGCCTGCGGGCATTTCGGGCATGGTAAGTTACAACACGGCAAACTTCTACCAGTATATAGAGGCGACAAATTACGGCGTAAACATTTCCGCCTCCGTTGAGATACCTTTTATAAAACCGTACATAGGTATCGGTTACGACATCAATGAGGTCAAACCTGGCAGCAAAGCCCTGCAGGAAGAACCGCTTCTTGCGGGACTGAAGGGTACCCACTCCGGCACCCGTATGGAGGCGGGGATAAACATCACGCCTTTCCCGTTCGTATATCTCTATGGAAGTTATTCAATCGTGTATGAGGATACGGGATATACCCTTGGACTCGGGATAAAGTTCTAACACCATGTGCAATATTTAACACAGGTCCGTTCCAGTATACCTACGATGTTGCACTAAAACCCACTCACAATGTCTTTTGAACTCTTCGTTGCCTACCGGTATTTAACCGGAAGACGGAAAGGCCTCTTTTATTTAATCACCACGGGAATAGGTATAGCCGGCATCTCCCTGGGCGTCGCTGCCCTCATAATTACGCTTGCCGTAATGAATGGCTTCCACACCGAAATACAGAAAAGAATCCTCGGGCTGCAGAGCCATGTAGTTCTGACACACCGCTCATCCCCCCTGTTCGACGGTCATGAAAAACTCTCTGCCAGGATTGAAAAGATGCAGGGCGTGTCCGCTGCATCACCCTTTGTTTACGGCCAGGTAATTTTAAGAAAAGAGGGTGCAAGCACAGGGGCGGTCGTAAAGGGAATTGACTACCTTAAAGAAAGGAAGGTATCAAGCATAGACGAATACCTCGCGACCGGCAACTGGCTGGATATCAACGACAACGGAATTCTGTTAGGCAAGATACTGGCAAAAACCCTCGGCGCCCGCACGGGGGATAAAGTCATGCTTGTTTCAATCAATGAAAATGCTTCTCCTTTCGCTGCGATGACTGCCATACCGAAAGTCGTCATGCTGCCGGTGGCAGGCACGTTTGATTCCGGCATGTATGAATACGACGCAAACATGGGTTTTATATCACTGAAAAAGGCGCAGGAAATATTCGGGTCCGGCGACAAGGTTTCAGGCATAGGCATACGGGTGGCGAAACCCGGACTTGCAGGAGATATTTCCGGAAACATATCAAAACAATTAGACGGGAACTACGTCGCCAGTTCATGGCAGGTAATGAACAGGGCTCTTTTTTCCGCCCTCAAACTTGAAAAACTGATGATGTTCATAGTTGTAACCCTGATAGT
>JAHJSO010000117.1 GCA_018830385.1 Elusimicrobiota bacterium
GGACGGGCTTGATAAGAACGAGAAATGTATTTATGTGGTTGATGAGACCACCCCTTACCACATGCGCAGGTTGTTGCACTCGCACGGGATTGACGTTGTGAGACACAGTGCAAGAGGATGTTTTGATATAATGACCGCCAATGATTTTTATTTTTCAAGGGGCTATTTTGATCCCGACCATACAATCAAATTATTGTTAATGACCGCAAAACGGGCGTTGAAAGAAGGGTACAACGGTATTAGGGTGACGGGCGAGTTGAGCTGGGCATCAAAGAGAAAGGAATTGTTGTCCAAACTTCTTGCATATGAGAAGAAAATAAACGTTTATTCTCCAAAGAACTCCGTTACTGCTTTGTGTCAGTATAACATTAATTTGTTCAATCCGGAAACCCTGGATAAAGCGATGGAATTGCATCCGTACGTATTGGAGTGTGACGCCACCGTTAAGCAGAACCCCAAATTCAAACCCCCCTCCAGGATAAGATTCCCCTGGCAATAAAAAGTAAAACTATCCAGGAAGCAATCTGATAAAAATTCAACCCTAACGGATAAACCGGATGCCTTGATATTACCAGCACTTCAAACAGGCCGGCCCGCTTGTTCCTTATGGCGTCCACGATTTTTTTATTGAGTTGAGAAACGTCCAGTTCCTGCCAGCCGGGCAGTTTTATTGCAGTCCAGACGTCATTCCTCGCACCCCACCCGTGCCAGTTGCTCCCGCCTGTGGCGATGATATTTTTTTCTCTGCAGAAATCCAGCAGGGCCTTTTGCGTTTTGGCTGTCAGCGGCGTTTTTTCACGGCCGTAAATCTCAAAGCCGTCAACCCCCGAGGCGTAAAGGTCGTTTAACCCGCTGCCCTTTTCATGCCACCAGTGGGCTACTATAACCGCGCCGCCGTTCTTGTGGGCTGTTTCCGTTAACCTTTTTGTTTCAAGTGAGGCAGGGTCTTCAGTCAGGAAATCCGATATTGACCTGTCCAGCCCGATGATTAACAGGTGGTTGCCTTCCCTGTCCTGCACCTCTTCGCCGGGGAGTATCTTTGACTTCAACCGTTTCATGTCCCGCGGTATTTCGGCATAGCGGTTAACGCTGTGGTCGGTGAGATAGAATGCATCAAAGTTATGACGGGTGTGCCACTTCACGCCCTGCCTGACCGTTGCGATGCCATCGTGCGAATATGTTGAATGCGAATGGAAATCAACGAGAAGGTAATCGTTGTTATTTTTGATGAGTTTATGTTTGGGGACAGGGAATAATACCGTGTAGGCGACTACGATTACAAACGACAGCAGGGAATAAAAGGCGACTGCTATTATCCGTGTATGAAGTTTTTTGGACCGTATGAAAAACATAAAGAATATTAAGAATAACAGCAGGATAGAGGCCGCCACAGATTTAATGTGCTGGAATGACAAAAGATAATCAGGCAGGCCGACGAATGGTTCAACGGCATAGAACTCTGCCGGGACCGTGAGTTTAAAATAGCCGGCAATGCCGGGGTCGTTAAGTGATACGACCGTTGCGTCTTTTCCCGGTATTATTAAACCGGCGAAAAGGAATGCGACGAATAAAAAAAATGGCCAGGACTTCAGAAATGTTTTTTTCAATGGAGTATAAATCGTGCGAGTAGTCCGAAAGCGACGGCGGATACAGGGCTGATAATCAGGTTTGTGCGGGTAAAATCATTAAGGGTGAATACTCTGGAAATAAGCGGTTTCAGTATCAATACGGCCGCAAAAACCAGCCACCACCGACCGGGCAGCAGGAAACATCCGAAGATCGCAGCCCTTTCAACTATTAAATAATATTTTCCCTTGAGGCGAAAAAAGATGTGTTCGTGTCCGTATATCGCTTCTTCAAGATAAAATATCAGTATGGATGTAAAATGCGTCACGCCGATGAGCAGGCATAGCGCTACGATAACCTTTTCTTCAATAATATTCCCGTTGTTTACCGGTGAAAACAGGAAGAGGAGTACAACGTGTATGGACTGGTCCCACAAAAAGAAAAGGATGTTGTCGTTGGAGCCGCCCTTGCCGATGCTCCAGATGCGGTAGTGGTCTTCCATAGAGTGTATTATAAACAGTATAACGATTGCAGCCCATCCGGGGACCTTCCACCATGTCTGTCCCAGCCATTGCCGGCAGAGTACGAACGAAAGGATCAGAAAAATGCCGGAATGAACGATAACACCCACGGGGGATTCCCTTTTCCAGCGGGCAATGCCGTTTGTCTGGAAAGTAAAATCAGTCAGGAGGTGTGCAAGCAGCAGGCGCCAGAATACAATCATTTTTTGGATACCGCCTCGTAAATGGTTACAGGCTTTTCCTTCCCTTTTACCTTGACGTCGCCGAGAAGTTTCGTTTCAATTTTATCCTTTACCGACTGCCGGGTTGATTCGGATATTATTATATTGGTATTGTACTGCCTGGTGAGGGTCTCAAGCCGGGATGCAAGGTTTACGTTATCACCTATTACAGTATAGTCCATCCGCTGGTTGGAGCCCATGTTCCCTACAATCATATCGCCCGTGTTTATCCCTATGCCGATGTTTATTATTGTCTTGCCTTGGCTTGCCCATTTTTCCTGGAGCGCTTTCAGTTTTAGAGTCATTTCAAGGGCGCACTCAACGGCGAGTTGCGCATGATTTTCCTGCGGCACGGGCGCTCCCCAGAAAGCCATTATCGCGTCGCCGATAAACTTGTCAAGTGTGCCGTAATAGTTAAAGACAACCTCCGTCATGGAACTGAGATATTCGTTCAGTAAACCGACGATTTCCTCAGGTTTGAGTTTTTCGGACATGGTGGTGAACCCCCGGATGTCCGAGAAC
>JAHJSO010000118.1 GCA_018830385.1 Elusimicrobiota bacterium
AAACCGGAAATGCGGGAAATAAAAACAGGCATATCGGACGGTAAAAACGTTGAAGTCCTTTCCGGCGTTACGGAAAACGATACCTTGTTAACCTCCGCAAAGAGTTACGCGGCAAATAAAAGGAATTCGCAATCCGCAAGCGGCAGCGGGCTGAGAATTCCCCGTTCGGCTTTAGGCGGGACAAGCAGAAGATAGTCACCCGCGTGGCAGGAATTCCGGCCATATGGTACAGGCTCCTAGACAATGACATGCTGATAGAACTCAACAACATCTCAAAAAACTACCTGATGGGCAAGGTAGTGGTCCCTGCGTTGCGGGGAGTAAACCTGGAAATAAATACCGGAGAGTTTATTGCAATAATGGGGCCATCCGGAAGCGGGAAATCAACCCTACTGCACATACTTGGGCTACTGGACAAACATACCGGCGGCAAATACAAACTTATGGGCAGGGAAATATCGGAATTGTCCGACGACGAATTTGCAGTCATCAGGAACAGGTTTATCGGTTTTATATTCCAGGACTTTAACCTGCTGGCACGGTTGAATGCAACGGAAAACGTAGCCCTGCCGCTTGTATATTCGGATAGAGCGCCTTCAGGCGAAACAAAAAAACCGGTTGAACTACTTGAAAACATCGGCTTGAAAAACAGGACACAACACAGGCCGAATGAAATGTCAGGCGGACAGCAACAGAGGGTTGCGGTCGCCCGCGCCCTTGTCAACAACCCCCATCTCATCCTTGCCGACGAGCCCACCGGCAACCTGGACAGCAAATCAGCCGGTGAAATTATGGACATCCTGAAAAAACTAAACGATACGGGGATTACCGTAATAATGGTTACGCATGAACAGGAACTGGCAATGGCGGCAAAAAGGATTATCCGTCTTGCCGACGGCAGCATCGTTGCCGACGAGGAAATCCGCAAATCCCCCGCCGTGGTTCCGAAAATACAATCGCGGATTGATGAAGACCTTGCCCCAACCGGGTTGAATTTATTCCGTATAAAAAATTATTTTGACCAGGCATTCAGGTCCCTGCTGGTGAACAAGTCCCGCTCCTTCCTTTCAATCCTTGGCGTGTTGATAGGCGTAGGCAGCGTAATAGCGATGCTTGCACTCGGCGCGGGCGCCCGGGAGGACATTAAAACCCGTATAGCATCTCTGGGTTCAAATATCTTAATGGTCCGTCCTTCATCCACCCGAATGGGAGGTGTGGCGATTGAAACAGGGACAGTAACCCGGCTTACGGCTGAAGACGCTCTGAAAATAAAGGAAAGGGTGCCGGGGGTATCAAAGGTCGCCTCGTATGTGTCCGGCAGGGGGCAGGTCGTACATAAAAACAAAAACTGGAATACCATAGTTATCGGCACCACTTACGAGTATCCGTCCATGAGGGCAAGCCAGCCGGCAGAGGGCCGGTTTTTTACTGAGACGGAAACCATAACAAGGGCTAAGGTCGCGGTCATCGGCACGAAGGTCGCAACGGAACTCTTCGGGAATACAAACCCGTTAGGGGAGTTTATCAAGATAAAGAGAATTGAGTTCCTTGTAATCGGGGTTATGCCCCAGAAAGGGTCATCCCCGTGGCGGGATGAAAACGACCAGGTATTTATTCCGCTCAATACCGCAATGTACCGCCTCCTCGGAAAGGACTATATTGATTATCTGGACGTGCAGGTCGCGGACAACAAAATTATGGAAGAAACAGGGGAAAAAATCAAGGAACTCATAATCAACCTGCACCGCCTGAAAAAGGAAACGGCGAATATTGACATAAGAAACCTTTCCGACATCCAGGAGACAATATCCGCAACGGCAAAAACCTTTTCCTGGCTGCTGGGCTCTATTGCATTTATAAGTTTACTGGTCGGAGGCATAGGCATTATGAACATTATGCTTGTCTCCGTAACCGAGCGGACGAGGGAAATAGGGCTGCGCAAGGCAATAGGCGCCAACAAGAAGGATATACTCTTCCAGTTTATCATTGAGGCAATCGTAATCTGCCTGGTGGGTGGAATAATAGGTATTCTGTTAGGGACGGTTGCAACTATATCCATCACAAAATTTGCCGGCTGGGCGATGAAACTCTCATTCTTCTCGGTGCTGCTTTCTATTTTATTTGCATTCATCGTCGGGCTTACCTTCGGTTTTCTCCCTGCGCGCAAAGCGTCGCTCCTGAGCCCCATAGAGGCGCTCAGGTATGAGTGAGGGCCGGCTTCCTTTGGACATACTCCTAAAAAACATCTCAAAAAATTTCAACTCAAAAAAAGTCCTGACAGACATAAACTTACATATTTACCCTTCATCCCTCACAGGGCTAATCGGGCCGAACGGCGCCGGCAAAACTACTCTCCTTAAAATCATTGATATGGTTGAGCGCCCGTCCGCCGGCGAAATCTTTTACGACGGCGTCCCTCTTTCAGAAATGAACAGCGGGGAAAAATTAAAAGTGAGACGGAAAATGGCGTTCATCTCCCAGATTCCTTTCCTGTTCAACGGCAGCGTATCCGATAACGTGTCCTACGGCCTGCGGGTAAGGAAAGAAAAGAACATAGCGGAAAAAATAAAAGGAGTCCTGGCTGATTTTGACATCGGTCACCTTGCAGAGAAAAATATAAAATATTTGTCCGGCGGGGAAAAACAGCGGGTGTGCATAGCCAGGGCGATTGTCCCCGGGCCCGATGTCCTCATGCTTGATGAACCGACAAACAACCTTGACCCGCTCAGCATAAAAATAATTGAAGGGAAAATGCAGTCGCTTAAATCAGAGGGAAAAACCGTCCTCCTGGCGACCCACAACCTCGGACAGGCAAGAAGGTTGAGTGATTATGCCTGCTTCATAAAAAACGGCGCGCTGCTTCATCAGGGCAGGACGGAAGAAATATTCTCAAAACCGCTCTCAATAGACGTTGCAGAATTCATAGGCGAGGACAACATACTGGATGGTATTATAGACGACACCTCATACTTTGTCGTCGGCAATACAAAAATATTTGCCGTTTCGGCGGAAAGGGGACCTGCGACGGCAACGATAAAACCCGAAGACATACTTATTTCAAACGAACCGGTTACAACCACAAGCGCCAGGAACTGCTTTAAGGGGAAAATAACCGGGATAGACAACCTCGGCCCTGTCCGGCAGGTTTACGTGAACGTGAACGATGACATTGAACTGGCGGCAATAATTACAAAAGGGTCATTTGAAAACATGCAACTCTCAATAAACAAGGAAATATACCTTCTCTTCAAGGCAACTGCAGTTCACGTCCTGAAACCCTAGCCTCTAAAAAATTCAGTCCGGGAAACATTTTTGCCCACCCCCTGTTATTTTTGCC
>JAHJSO010000119.1 GCA_018830385.1 Elusimicrobiota bacterium
CCGGTAATACGGTTCAACTCCGATTCCAGTTCCCTGCACTTGGCATGAATGTCGTCCGTCCTGCGGACTTCCAGTGACCTGCCGTAAACCACTGCGCAATCGTTAAACGGGAACGGCACGCAATACCTGTCCCAGTTATTCATGACTATTTTAAACCTCGCTGAAAATGTAACCGGGACAATCGGCCTGCCTGTCTTCTGCGCAATAAAAATAATACCGGGCTTCACCTGAAAGGCAGGACCGCGGGGGCCATCAACTGCAAAGGCGGCGTCATCCCCATTCTCAATACGCTTTATAAGTTCAAGCGTCCCCTCAACGGCGCCCCTCTTGCGGTGTGATCCTCTTATGATATTATACCCGAAACCGGACATTATGCCGGTCTGTAATTCCCCGTCCCTTGAATAACTTGTCATTAAATAAACCCCCTGAAACCTGTGCGTCCATACAAGCATAAACTGCCTGCCGTGCCAGAATGCGTATATAACGTTTTTTGATTTATCCCTGGCGCCGGCTATTGCGTCTTCGTTGATTTTGGCTGTTTTTGAAGTCCGCGCCACAAGATTTATTATTAATCGTGCCAGGAATGCAGTGAATTTATTTTTGAATTTATCAGGCAGGAAAGTCATTTTTTGCCCCTGATCACGGGGACCCATTCCACACTGGCGACTGCAGTATAGAACGGCTGTAGTTCGTTATTATCGTTAAGACGGATGCCTATCCTTCCGGGGTTTATTTTATCAAAAACGGCTTTTACCTGGTTACCCGTAAGTTTTGTCAGAGGTCTAAGTTCGCATTCCTCCTTGCCCGCCTCTTCAAGCAGAAGTTTATAAATAAAATTCAGCCCCACCTCAATGCCGTCCAGCCCGATAGAGTGGATTATATTGGAACGAATCGTCTCAGAGACAGGCGCACAAGCATCAATCTCCTTTTCAATGGCTTCCCCAAGGGTAACAAACAAATAACTTATTGAAACCGAACCCGTTTCCCCTTCGGGCCCGGGTTTCACGGTTTCAAACATACAGGCGGGTGTAAGATATTCCCCGGCGCGCGCCATTTCCTTTTTAACCGCCTCTTCCAGCTGGGATGTTATTTCTTTTGTCTGTGTTATGATTTTAAGGTTTTTTATTATCTCGCGCAGGCGGAGGTTTATCCTGAATTTTTTTATCTTTTTCATTTTTGACGCGGGATATTGATTTTGCGCGACCCGTCCCGGGCGGTACTCCGACGCTGTAACCATTCATAGACGAGCGGGCTCGCTACAAACACCGAGGAATATGTCCCGAGCAGTATCCCGAACAACAAGGTCAGTGAAAAATCATGGAGGACGTCTCCCCCGAGAAAGAACATTACGACAAGGACAATCAACGTCGTGGTGCTTGTTATTACCGTTCTGCTGAGTGTCTCATTGATGCTTGTATTCATAATCTTTTCCAGCGGCTCTTTTCTAAGTAAAGAAAGGTTTTCTCTTATACGGTCAAAAATGACTATCGTATCGTTTATTGAATAACCGGCGAGCGTCAGGACGGCCGCTATGACGGTGAGCGTTATTTCCCTGTTTATCAGTGAAAGAAACCCGACCGTAATGAAAACATCATGTACAAGGGCTATAACGCCCGAGACACCCCACACCGTTGACTTGAACCTGATAGCTACATATACAATTATCCCGGCGAGCGAAAACAAAAAGGCGTACACCGCCCGGCCGGTGAGATACTTCCCGATGGTCGGGCCCACGTATTCAGTCCTCTCAATACTGCATTCCTTCGTCCTTTCGTTTGCAATTAGGATTTCCTGCACCGTGTTCCTGACCGTTTCAAGTTCCGCCCCCGTCCCCTTTATTTTTATAATAAATGCATTCCTCAGGGGGAAACTCTGCAGCTCAAAGGAGGGCAATCCGCCGCCGGATAACACGCCCCGGAGTTCTTCAATGCTCATCGGGCGGTCAAACCTGACCTCATTCAGTGAGCCGCCCGTAAAATCAATGCCCAGGTTCAGCCCCCTTTTTGAAACGATTGAAACGATGCACACCAGAATCATAACCGCAGAGACGGCAAAAAACAATTTCCTCTTGCCCAGAAAATCAAAGTTTGTTTTTGAGAATAATTTCA
>JAHJSO010000120.1 GCA_018830385.1 Elusimicrobiota bacterium
ATTGATATATTATTGGGATTGTTCTCTCCCCATGGGTCGGCATTTGCTATCCATAAAACTTTTGCTGATACATTAGGGTCCCAACCAGGCCCTAAGTTTGTGCCAGGACCGCTCAGGACATCTCCCCTTACAGGATTATATAAGGCTCCTGCTGCGATATCTACCTGTGAGCCCATTGTTGAGCCACTTTTATAGACAGAACCTATTGTATATGTTCCATCTAAATCACCTGCAAGTCCTATATTGTGGTCGCCATGCGGATGTGTTTCAACTACATAGTGCAAGGTTCCGCTTGCACCTATTTTTGCTAACATCAACTCCATCAGAGGTCCACCGGTGGCGAGGCCCCCGCCATCAATCAAAACACTTACATCATCCCCTGCGCGTGTACCTTCAATGGGTGTGTTAAGAATGCCGTCCGCTCCGGGAAGTTCCAGGTATATAGAGTCATCAAACCTGTACAGAGTATTGGGCGCCATGTCCCTTGTAGTGTGTATATAATAAACCCTCATGTATTTTGAATGAATAAGGGATGGGATAATAAAGGACTGAATAGCAAAAAACAACACTAAAACGGGAATAGTTCGTATAACAGGAATAGTTCGTGTTTTTTTATTTATCAATATGGTCTACCAAAAAACCTTTTTCGGACCTGATGGTCTGTTTCGCCTGTGTGCTCCCTTATTGCTCTGACAAGGGCGGCGATAACAGTCGGGTCTTTCTCTATCCTTAAGGCATTCTCCAGGGTTTCCTTTGATTGTTTTGTTTTTATGTCCGCCAATTGAATTGCAGCGGTTCGTCGGATAAAAGGGTCAGCGTCTTTAAGATAGAAAAGAATTGTATCAAAGCCCTCTTTAACATTTAATTTTGCAAGCGCCTGTGCGGCGTATAATTTTAGGCGGGTCACTTTTTCTGTTCTCACTACCCGGGTTAAAAGCGGGATCGCCTCTTTTGCCTCAAGGTAACACAAAACATTCAGTGCAAGTTCCCTTATTTCCGTTTCAGAATCATTCATCACCGGCTCAAGGACAGGAATTATGGATAGGTCTCTCACCCTCTTTTCATTCCCGGGTGCATGCGCTGCTGAAAGGGCGAGGACAATGGGCAGGCGGGTATTATAATTGGAAGTATAAAGCGACTCAATAAGTTCCGCTCTTGCGTCTGAATGCCTTTCTGCGATGCTGCGAAGTACCTCATAAAGCGAAAAGCCCATTTCATCGCCTGCCCTTGCAATGTTGCCGTACCACACCCTCCAGTCAATTATTTCAAGGGCGGAAATAACCTCGGGCAGTGCGCTTTTACCTTCAGAAATTAGTTGGGACATAAGTCGCGGAGGGATTGAGTCCTTGCGGGTGTACATATCCAGCCGATTTGACGCGGCGGTTAAATTAGAAACAAAAAAACAAAACACCGACAAAGAAACGGTGAAGAAAATAAACTTTCTCATGGAACGTCCACCCGTTTTACCATAATGTGTTTTTTTTGTCAAGTAGTCGCCCGAAAATTTTTGAACTGAAAATTTTCACGCCCGGCTTTTCGCCCCGCTATTATTATACCTTATAACGGGTAAAAACAAGGTTAATATCGGGTAAATTTTAGGTAAATTCTTTTCTTCTACTTCTTTCTTATAAAGTCGGATGCTTTTCCGGGTGAGTCCATAAACCACAGGTCATACTGTCCTTTCAGCATCTGCGGGGTATCAACGACAATTTTATCCATCTCCGGGAGCGCCTTTTCAATGGTCTCTAAATAAAGCCGTGCACGCGTTGCGCCACGGCCCAGCCAGTATGAGCGGACAACCTTTTCAAACCTATCGGACTCTCCCACCGCCTTTTGTATCCTTTCAACGCCGTAACCGTGCGCCTCGTTCACCATTTCTGCAAATCTCCCTTCCGACCATGGGATTGCCTCGTTAAAATATCCGCGTGATTCATTTATCAGCCGGTCCATATCCTCCCGGGCGCTAAATACATCCCTGAAGGCGGGCACAACTTCAACCGGCGGATGGATGTCTTCAAGCAGGACATTAAGGACTTCAACCCCGACCTCGTAAGCATCAAGAAAGCCCTGTATTTTTCCTTTGATGAATCCCTGCAGGCGGCTCCTTTCAATGGTAAGGATATCGTCCAGAGGAATCCCCGCAATGGTCTCCCGTGTGACGGATTCGCTTACCCTATGGATTATCTCCACCGGCTTGTTGGTATTAAAAACGAAATCATAGGGCGTCCTGACCCGCCACTGGACAACCAGGTTAACGTCCAGCAGATTTTCATCGCCCGTTACAAGGATGGCTTCCTCAAGTTTTTTTTCATACATACCGTAAATATGCAAACTTTCCCACAGGCGGACCCTTTCCGCTATTTCAGGCGTTATATCCCGGACGCCTGCCTTTGACCTGAACCCTATTTCCATACGCCTGACACCTTTCGTATTCACCTTTATTATTTTCTCAAATGGGTAAGGCAGGCAATACTGCAATCCCTGACTGACAACCGGTTTAACGACCTTGTTAAACCGCAGTTTAATGCCCTGCTCGTCAATGTTTATTATGTAAAAACCCGAAAAGACATATAAAACAGCAACTGCGATAACGCACCATTTAATGATTATTTTCCTGTTGGTCTTAATAAACTGCGCATATTTTCCCCATTCAGGCATGATATTCCATCCGGTTAATTCCCAGAATTTGCGTTTAAGTTGTTTAAACTTCTCAATGAGCAACCTTGTAAGACGGCGGTAATTCAGCAACCTTGAAGAGTTCAGGGTTACAATGACGGTTGCAACCTCGTGCAGGAGGACGCCTGTCAGCATGTTCAGGGCGCCCATCGTCGCGGCAATTATCATGCCAAAAGAAGATATAAACGCTATCCAGAGATTCTGGTGTATTATCCTTCTGGTCTTCCTGCCTATAACCACGACATCCGATATTCTTGTAAGGTTGTCGCTCATAAGGGCGACGTCCGATGCGACCAACGTAATGTCCGTAGCCGAAACGCCCATCGCTATACCTACGTTTGCAGTTGCAAGGGCGGGCCCGTCGTTTATACCGTCACCGACCATCGCTACCCTGTGGTTTTCGCTTATAATCTGCCGGATTTTTGCAACCTTGTCTTCAGGCATCTGGTTGGCGATGACTTCGTCAATACCCACTTCCTTCGCCACGGCGGATGCAACGTACTGGTTGTCGCCCGTTGAGAGTATGAACCTTGAAATACCTAATTGTTTAAGGGCGGCTATCGCCTGCCTTGATGTCTCGCGGACAATGTCCGCAAGGGTTATGATACCGCATATTTTGTCATCATGGGCTATGACCAGGGCTGTTTCGCCCATTTTTTCCCTGCTGTCAACATAATCTTCAACGTTAGGGGGGACAGGGACGCAGCAGTCCTTCATTATTCTTCTGTTCCCCACAATAACCCTTGCCCCGCCTGAAGTTATTACAACCCCCATGCCTTTCCTGATTTCAACCGTATCGGGTTTCTTAACCGGGACGCCTTTTTCTTTTGCGTAAAGGACTATCGCCTGGCCCAACGGGTGTTCGGACAAACTCTCCGCTGTGGCGGCAAACGAGAGCAATTCCTGCTCTGAGTGCGAACAGAACCTCTTTATTGCAATTAGTTTTAGTTTACCTCTGGTGAGCGTGCCTGTTTTATCAAATATAAACGTATCCAGAATGCCTACGGATTCAAGGGCTTCGCCGCCGCGGATAAGTATGCCCTGTTTCGCTGCACTGGTAATGGCGGCAATTACCGCACTCGGAGTGCCTATGACAAAGGCGCAGGGACAAACGATAATAAGAAGGGTTATCGCCCGGATTATATCGGAGGTTATAAGATATACAATGCCTACAAAGATAAGCGTAATTGGTATAATCCATATCGCGTACCTGTCAACAAGCCGGGCCGTGGGCGCCTTTTTCTCAAGCGCCTCCTCGGTCATTTTCTTGATTTTGACAATCGTGCTCGCCTCACCTACATTGGTGGCTTTTATCTCAATCGTTCCCGTTTCAACTATCGTCCCTGAGATAACGGTGTCGTCCAGGGTTTTATCAACCGGGACAGATTCCCCTGTAATCTGAGCCTGATTCACGACTGCCGAACCATAGACAATTACGCCGTCAACGGATATCCACTCTCCTGATCGGACAATAACAATATCGCCTTCCCGCACATCAGAAAGTTTCACCTCAACGATGTCCGTCCCCTTACGCAGGGAAACCCTGTCCGGCAACAAACTCAGGAGTTTTTCAAGTTCCCTGCGGGCTTTCTCCACCGTGTAATCCTCCATAAAATCGCCCAGCAGGTGAATAAACAGGACGGTGGCGGACTCCATCGGGTAACCGACTATTACGGCGCCGATTGCAGCCATACTCACAAGCGTATCAATGTTAAGGGATTTTGAAAGGAGGTCGCGGATTGTAATCGTAAGGACGGGTATTATGCCAAGCGCAAAACCCGCATACGCAAATATTTTTGACAGTCCTGTCCGGCCTGTGAGGAAAAGTATCCATGACGCCAGGACCAAAACAAACAGGACGATAGCGAGTATCTTTTTGAGTTTTTGTTTTATCGGAACTGATATTTTTATGGGTGACATTTTAATAGTGTCATTGCGAGGGGCGAAGCCCCGAAGCAATCCCCCTGTCTTATGCGTGCAACATCATACACATATTCGCACGTCCCTTATGCTAATTATTGCACCGTTCTTTCAGATTGTCTATTAACTGTCCTATTGTTAACGGGATTTTATTCCCGTCACCCTGAATTATTTTCAAGTCCATCATTTTCCAGAATAATTCAACCACAACGGGCGGGCTGAAATTTTTATTGTTCAGGACGTTCCTGTCCTTAAAAAAATCGGCGGGGGCAGAACTTGCCTTTACTCTGCCGGTATCCAGAAATACAAGTTTATCAACAAAACCAGCCAGACGGTTCAAATTAAACGTGGTTAGAACGATCGTTAGTTTTTCTTCTTCATTCAGTTTTTTCAGAAAATCCAGCAACCTTGTCTCCGAATCAGGGTCAAGCGGACTTGTCGGTTCGTCAAGCAGAATAATCTCGGGTCTCATTGCAAGGACGCCTGCAATCGCCACCTTCTGCTTCTGACCGTAAGAAAGGGTATG
>JAHJSO010000121.1 GCA_018830385.1 Elusimicrobiota bacterium
CAGCATATAATTACTGCATAAGCATACTTTCTCATAACGGTTCTTTTCTCATCGGCAGGGAAATGCTCCACGCCTCAAAAAAACCGGCAAGGAATGCCCCCATGTAATATCCCCACCACTGGTTGGGTATATTCCCGTAGATATACACGAGTCCCACCGCAAGCATTGAAAAACTGAAAAAATACGTGCCTATTGACGTAAGTATTAGTTTCTTGGGCATGTTTGAATAGAACTTCCTGTTTTCTTCAGGGTATGTGAGCGCCCTGCCGAGGGCGAGCGTGGCTGCCGCAGCCAGGACGATTACCGGGCTTATGAGCCGGCAGGCGAAAAGGATTGACATAAGCGGAACCCTGTGTTTCTCTATGTCCAGCCCGCTGAACCATCTGCCGTCGTAGGCGACATAATTTCCTATACGAAAAATTTCTTCAGAGCCGCCTATGGCGAATACGTTCAATACAGCAAAAATAACGGCGCACAACAGGCATAAACCATATACAAGATTACTCATTGTTTTTTTTATGTTCTCGCCGCCGTACGCCAGACCGTGTATCGCAATAAAAATTGAAGGGCCAAAAATCCCTATCATAAAAAACTCCCTGATATTGTTGACAATGAGCGGCATAGGGTGCGGCCCAATCAATATCTGAATCGGCCTGCTGGCAAGATAAATCCCGAAAGCAATAAGGCCTAGGTATGCCTTTTTATACGTCTCCCTGCCTGCCGTGAACTGCCTCAGCGGCGCAATGTAGTTGACAAACCGCGCAAGGCCGAAAAACATAAGCCCGGCGGCTATGGGGATGAATATGTTCAGAATTATCTCAAATATGTATTTCATAGTCGTGAGGGACGAAGCCCCAAAGCAATCTCATCGCCCGGTAAAATATTAGATTGCTTCACTCCGTTCGCAATGACAAATAGGGCATGTGACTATTTCTCGTCACGTTTCGTCCGTGGTCATAATGACAACTTGTGTGTTTCTCATCACCCTCATAATATAAAATTATTTTTATGTAGTCAAGCGGTTGAACGACTCCTGCGCCTTCAGGTCGGTCATCCCTGCGATGTAGTCAATGACGGCCCTTTCGTCTATTTCATCCCTCCATGGATACTCCGCCCGGACGTCATCCATGTCATCAAGGTAATACCCGTAAAGGGTATTAATTATTTCGCCCGAACGCCTGTTTTTGTCTGAAATCTGGGGCATCGTATAAACCTCACCGTAAAGGAAAGCCCTCAGTTGTTCTGCAGCAGACAGCACCTCCCCGCCCATCTCTATGTGTCCCTTTTCAGCACTTTTTTCAACGATGTCACACACCATTGTGTTTATGCGTTCGGAATGCCTTCTGCCAAGCACTTCAACGGCACTGCGGGGCAAATCGTCCAGGGTTATAAGCCCCATGTTGACGGCATCTTCTATGTCGTGGTTTATGTACGCAATCCAGTCGGCGAACTGCAAGACCCTGCCTTCAAGGGTCAGCGGGAGTCCGAACTTTCCCTCGCCGGAAAAACCGTTCATGCTCTTTTCACCCTTCGTGTGTTTAAGTATGCCGTCTATTACTTCAACCGTAAGGTTCAGTCCGCGGCCGTTCTTCTCAAGGAGTTCAACAACCCTGACCGATTGCTCGCTGTGGTGGAAGCCCCCCGGCGAGATTTCGTTTAACATATCCTCACCGGCATGGCCGAATGGCGTATGCCCCAGGTCATGGCCCAGTGCTATCGCTTCAGATAAATCATGGTTGAGATGCAGCGCCTGGCAGATTGTCCTCGCTATTGACGACACCTCAAGGGTGTGGGTCAGCCGCGTCCGGAATTTCTCACCGCCGGTGGACAGGAATACGTTCGTCTTGTATTTGAGTGCCCTGAATGATTGT
The DNA here is from genome assembly GCA_018830385.1 of Elusimicrobiota bacterium. Taxonomy (GTDB): domain Bacteria; phylum Elusimicrobiota; class Endomicrobiia; order CG1-02-37-114; family JAHJSO01; genus JAHJSO01. The sequence continues at coordinate 1,872 of JAHJSO010000121.1, forward strand.
GAATGCAGGATTCTGTCTCTGTCGCGCTGGTACGCGGTCCGGACGGCGCACTCCTCCTCGGGTATTTTCCTGCCCTTGGAGGCAACTGAAAGCATGGCATACTTTGAAAATTCATTCTTTTCTGCCTGCTCAATGACTTTTCTTATTTTATGATTTGTGTTAAAAGTATCCTGGCTCAGTAAAACCATTTTCCCTGCCGTCGGGCATCATGCGCAAACTGCCGAACTGTATTATTTTTATCTCACGGGTTAAGTGGGGGGGGATGGGCGACCACATCACAAACCTTTTGCCTGCGTAGTCAATCTTTTTAATAATTGCAAGCGACAGCACGTTTGACTCACCGTCGCACAGCGCCACCTCTACGGTCTCCTCGCTGCCTTCAATAATCACCTTTACCTTCTGGGTATTCATCGCCTTTTTTATCTCAGCCATGTCACCGTCTCCGGGCTGGCTGCTGCACACCACAAGCCCGCCTTCCCAGCCGGACAGTTTCTCTGCATGGAGGACTGTGACGGAAATCTTCGCACCTGCGAATACGGACAAATCAACCGGCTCTCCCGTCAGCAGATATGCCCTGTCCATTGCGACCTGTTCAAAGGGAATTTCAATCTCACTGTTTTTTGCAAAATACCCCTGTGAGATAAGTTCCCGCAATTTCTTCCTCTCGTCCGCCGAAGTGAACGACGCCTTTTTTGACACCAATATCCTGACGATCTTCCCGGTAGGGTATGTTTTCACAAGGTGTTCCAGTTCGTTCTTTCTCTGGAGCAAGACCACAGCCCC
>JAHJSO010000122.1 GCA_018830385.1 Elusimicrobiota bacterium
CGGAAGGGGAGGGATTTGAACCCCCGGTGCCCGTGAAGGCACACTGGTTTTCAAGACCAGCGCCATCAACCGCTCGGCCACCCTTCCGATTCTATTTTTACCGACGATGTCTTAGTTAGTTGTAGGTCTTTTGTAACTGCCTCTTTGTCCTTTGGTGTCCATCTTAGTCCCTAAAATCTCCATTGCTTCTCTTATGTGGGGGCTGCTTAGATGGGCATACCTGAGTGTCATTCCCAGGGTTTTTCGCCCCAGTATTTCTTTAACACTTACTAAATCAATCCCAAGCATAACAAGGTAAGAATCTGCTGTGTGACGAAGGTCATGGAACCTAAAATCACTTAAACTTGCACTTTTTACTGTATTTTGCCACAAACTATGAGCAGAATATCGAGTTTTTGTCTTATATCATTTTCAAGTTCTGGATGTCTTTTCAGGAATTGCTTAATTCTACGGTCAAAAGTTTTAGTGGTATACAGATTATACATTAACTTTTAATGTGATTTATAATTTCCTTCCCTCTTTTGAAAGGTCCTTTTATCTGTCCTTTCTCTATTTCTTTTTCTGCCTGCAATGTTTCATACAGAAACATTTTTTTCCGCAAAGTAGATACTTCCTTTTCTAGTTTTTGAATTGTTATTTCCTTTTGGTTTAAGGTTTTAGTCATATGGATTCTCTCCTTATTTTGGTTTATTGTTTTAATGCTACTAAAAAATAAACAAAATGTCAAATTATCGAAATAAGTGGTAATGTCTGTTTATATTATGCACTATTTCAATCTTTCCCATAATTTTTCGTTCACTGAACTGCACCCCTGTGTTTGGACACATTAAGTTGGAATCCAAGCTACAAGTACTGTTTATTTTTTTGTTTTTATACACTTTATTGCTTATTTTGGTTTTCGGAGTAGATTTTATGTTCAACTTTTTTCTTGCTCTGGCAAGGTTCAAATTAAGAAATTTGGTTTTTGTCATTATTTTGTTTTTGTAACCTATTTTAGAATGGATTTAAACAAACTTTCCATTGCTGACAAGAAATCATTGGCAGATTTTATAGCGTTTTCCGCCTCCTCTTTTGTAGAAAAGAAACTAATATTATACTGGTCATCGTGCCTGATTTCCCGACTATGATCCAGCAACTCTACCCATTTCTTGTCTAACTTGCCGGTTTTAACATACTTCTCTTCCAGATATCTTGATATGCAAGCATGGCTCTTTTCACGGAAGCCATCAAGAAACAGGATAGCCCTTGCTGAGTGAAACATCACCATACAAGAAGCAAGAATTGACGAGCTAAACGCATCCACTTTTAAGGAATTCTGCGATTCCTTTAGCCACTCCCGCGCTTTCTTTAATGATTGCGTCGCTTTATCTTTTGAATGCGGGATTTTCCTGAGTAATCCTTTCCTTATACAATCGTTATAATTGAAGGGCATCTTTTTCTCCGTAAAGAACAATTGAACCAAAGGTAAGTGAATGATAGAAAAGTTTATCGTCCTTTTTCATTTTTTCAATTTTATTAGTAGTTAAAAATAGCAGTTTAGCATTTCTTATCTTCTTATTTATTACGGCTGTCAAAGAGGCAACTTTCTCATCGGTTACATCTTTGATTTTTATCCAGATGTCCACATCGGAATCAGCGGTGTTTTCGCCCTTGGCGCAACTTCCATAAAGACCTGCTGACCCCACAAAGTCAAACCTCTTAAAAATTCCCGTATCTATGCCTGTTATATTCAATAAAATCCTGATGCCTTTTGTAATGGAAGAATCAACTATAAGGTATTTGCCCTTTGACTTTTTAGTAATGCCTTCTTTCAACAAAACATCAAGATACTTGGAGACCAGCCCCTTGCTAATCTTAATCATAGCAGCAATAGAATTGACTCTAATGGGCTGAGTGTTGAAGATAACCGCTTTTAAGATTTTTATTCGTTCTTTTGTAGTAAAAATGTTTTTCACTCTTGGACCTCCTGACAGGTGTTCACAATTCGTGAACGATTAGTTCATATTTTATGAACTTTTAAGCGATTTGTCAAGTAAAACTGCGTCTTTTTTTAATTTTTCATCACAAACAGATTCTTATTGGTGCACGAAGTTTTTTCTTCTCTGACTGAATCTTTTTTAACCTTAACATCTTTTCTTTCGCCCTTTTTGAACGTCGTCGTTTCTGCCGTCGTATTTTCTCAATCCGCTGTTGTTCGGCACTTTCTTTACCCATCTGCATTGATTCTATTCTGTCTGCAAGTATTCTTCGGGCTAAAAAACGGTTAATGGATTGTACTCTCTCTTTTTGACACTTTATTTGTATCCCGGTAGGAGTGTGTTTTAAGTACACACAGGTTGCTGATTTGTTTACCTTCTGGCCACCTTTGCCACTTGAACGGATGAATTTTTCTACGATATCTTTTTCTAAGATACCTAACTTTTGCATTCGTCGCTCTAACCCTTTTTGTTTTTGATCACTTACGCCAAATAACATTTTAATAACCAATACTTCTTATTTTTGATTCAGAAAAACCAAAATAGTGCGCTATTTCATGCATTACTGCGCGTTGTATCTCTTGTTTGATTTCAGCAATATTAGAAAATGTCTTTTCAAAACTGTTTTTGTAGAGTTCAATTCGTGTTGGTTCTAACTGGACATGGCTGAACCGCCCATAAGGCACACCTATAAAAACACCGAATACTGTCTGACCCTGAAATTTTTCTTGAATTGGTTGGGGCGGTTGCTCGCGGGCAATTATGCCTATTTGTTTTGCTTCCAGGATATCTTTGAATTCTTGTGGCAGTTTATTGACGGATTCCTCTATGATTGTTTCAAACTCTTGCATTTTCAAGTATCTCATAAAGGTGTTTCTACCTAAAGTCAGTGTTAAAGAACACGTTTTATATTCTTAATTTACGATAAATTTCTTTTCTATGTCCTATACGCAAAATTACTATATTATTTCCTTCAATATCAAAAATAACCCTGTAATCACCAATACGAAATCTATAAGTTCCTATTTCTATATTTGATAGAGGTTCAGAATATTCTAAAGGATTATCAGCAAAACGTAATAATGTTTTAGAAATTCTATCTTTTATTATATTATCAAGTTTTTTAATATCTTTAACTGCACGATTTGTATATAGTAGACGATATTTCACTTTGTTTTGCCAAAGATTTCTTTGTGAGTTTTAACTCTTCCTGCTTGATAATCTTCACGAGCCTCTTTTATACTGGCAAGATAATCTGGATTGGTTGAAGCAAGTAAGTCTTCAATGAAAAGTTCTTGTTCTGGTTTCTTCATTTGTTTTACAGCATTAACCAATTTATTAAATTCTATGTCTACGCTTATGGATTTAGTTGAATCTACATCTGTTCCTGTTTTCATTTTAACCACCTCTACCGAGTAGTATACAAATTTTTTTTTAATAAATCAAGTTTTGGGGTGGGGGAGTTATGTCAAGAAGAGTTCGGACTTCACGGATTAATTTCGCTGTGCTTCCCGCCGATACTTGCGGCGGTGCTTCCCTTATCGTTTCGTTAGTTGTGCTTTCCATAGTTGTGTCCCTCCGTTTTCTTTATTTTACTTCTTTTTGGGCCGAAACATAACCCATGAGGTCTCACCTTTTTAAATCCTAACTTCTCCAATAAGGGCTAAAGACGGACAGTGGCTCCCACGCAAAACAGGTATACACAATGTAGCCAAGCAAGGACAAAAATATTACAAGAATTACAATTATTCCCGCAAGATTCATAAAAAAGGTCGCTACGCAGTAGCGAACGGGGCAGGTTGAAAATATCCGAAGGAGCGATTTATTTTCTTCAACTATCATTTTAGTAATATTCCTGATACGGATTTAAACTCTTTAGGATTTTGAGTTGGTAACCCATAATTTTTGACCCACTCTATTTTCCAATTATTATCCCCATAAATTGTATTATCTGCTGCTTTCTCGCAAATTTTATTTACCCAGAAGCCACAAGATTCAAGAGCGAACCTTCTAATATTAGGAAATCTACATTCTTCATCGGTAGTACATCCCTCTGCACAAACTCTGCACGGTCCACAGCAATATGTATTTAAAACATTAAATTTTTTTGTTAACTCTTTTTCGATTTTAACAGTGAGGTTATGTATATATTTTTGTACTATTGTGTCCGTTATCTTTTCAAACTGCAGTATTAAAAATACAGTTGATTCTTTTAAGATTTTAATTGTATCATCAACTTTTGGTGAATATGGAGGACATCCCTTGCGCTTATCTGTAATACCGTCGCAAGGTTCAATTCTACCATTATATCTCTCATAATTAAGACAACACAAATCTTTTATTTTTTCATCTATCACTACATTTAGAGGAAATACAAAACCAATTCTCATAGTATATTCTTTTAGATTTTTTGAATTATTTTTCAAGTCAATTATTGGGTTCTTTACATCTTTAGAATAATTCATGATGAATTCATAAAAATTTTCATTGGGTTTTTCATCAGATATTGGATGATATTGATTAAATTCAAATATATTTTTTTCTTGATTTGTCGTTTCATTCATTATAAATCCCCCGATTTATCAGCGATAGTGTCCGGAAAGTATGAGCGGCATCATATAAAAGACGTGCATGAGGCGATGAAAGAAATTATTGCTGCCGACACTCAGACGGGCCGCTGAATCGTATCAAACCCGGTGTATTTTTGCAGGACATCCGGGATTTTTACACTCCCGTCCTTCTGTTGATAATTTTCAAGTATTGCAGCGAACGTCCTTCCGACCGCAAGGCCTGAACCATTTATCGTATGTACAAACTCTCTTGTACCGTCTGATTTTTTATATTTCATGTTAAGCCTCCTTGATTGGAAATCCCTGAAATTACTGCAGGAAGAAATCTCCCGCCAGAGTTTTTCTCCGGGCATCCAGACCTCCAGGTCGTAGGTTTTTGATGCTGCGAAACCCAGATCCGCAGTACACAGTTCTACTACCCTGTACGGCAGTCGCATTAGTTTTAGGACTTGTTCCGCATCCGCGAGCAATTTTTCAAGTTCGTTCATTGAACTCTCCGGCCTGCATATCTTTACAAGTTCTATCTTGTTAAACTGATGGTTCCTGATTAACCCCTTTGTATCCTTCCCGTAGGAACCGGACTCCCGCCTGAAACACGCCGAGTAAGAAACGTATTTTACCGGCAGGGCATTTTCTTCCAACACTTCATCCCTGTGGATGTTTGTAACCGAAACCTCCGCAGTCGGTATAAGGTACAATTCGTCGTCGCGGCACTTGAATACTTCCTCTTCAAACTTCGGGAGTTGCCCGGTGCCTGTTATTGATTTTTTATTTACGAGATACGGGGTGAATACCTCAAAATAGCCGTGTTCCCTTATGTGAAGTTCAAGCATGAACGTTATGATGGCCCGTTCAAGGGCTGCACCGGCGCCTTTAAGCAGGGCGAACCGCGCCCCTGAAATTTTTGCTGCGGACGGGAAATCAAGTATATCCAGTCCGGCTCCTGTCTCCCAGTGGGGCTTCGGCACAAAATCCGGCTGCCGGGTGGACTTGCCTGCCGGAACTGACTGGCCCGGTGGTACCGGCATGCCGTCAGGGGTCCACTGGCGGACTATCCTGTTGTCTTTTTCTGATTCGCCGACGGGCACCGACTCATCGGGGATATTCGGAAGGCGCAGGAGAAAATCTTCAATGTGCTGCTCTATCGTCAATAAAAACCTTTCTTTCTCCTGGATTTTCCCCCTCAGGGACTCGCCCTTTTTTGCGAGCGCATCCTCCGCTTTTTCCTTTGAGATCCTTTTTCTCTCAGAACGGATTTCTTCTATTTCAACCAGAAGTTTTCTTCTTTCGGCGTCCCATTTAATCAGCTGTTCAAGAGAAACGTCTATCTTTCTTTTTTTAAGCCCATCCTGCACCTTGTTTATGTTGTCTCTTATTAATTTTATGTCAATCATTTAAGTCATCACCCCTTAATAACGCCAAGCGGCTTGAGTCCGGCGACCTTTTAAGTTATCATCCTTTAATCACCCCGAGGGGTTTCAGTTTAGCGACCTTTTTTGATATACCCGCCCTGTGGCAGACCTCAACCACCTGGCTTACGTCCTTGTAAGCGTTTGGTGCCTCTTCTGCCAGCGTCTTCCATGAATCTGATTTTACAAAAATCCCCCCCCTTTCCAACTCCCGAGCAAGTTCCTCCCCGCGGACGTTCCTTAAACTCTGCGTCCTGCTCATAAGCCGCCCGGCGCCGTGGCAGGTTGAGCCCCATGTTTCATTCATCGCCCCCAGTGTACCTGCAAGGACGAACGAAGCGGTCCCCATTGTCCCCGGTATCAGGACCGGTTGTCCGACGTTCCTGTAGTCCTGCGGCACGTCAGGATGCCCCGGCGGAAAAGCCCTTGTGGCTCCCTTCCTGTGAATCATCAATTTCTGTTTCTTCCCGCCGACCGTATGCTCTTCAAATTTTCCTATATTGTGTGCCACGTCATAAACAACCTCAAGCCCCATGTCTGCTTCGGATTTTTCCATGACCCTCACAAGCACTTCTCTTACCCGGTGCGTTATAATCTGTCTGTTTGCCCAGGCGTAGTTTGCCGCAGACGCCATCGCGGAAAAATAAGTCCTGCCCTCAGGCGAACCCACCGGGGCGCACACCAACTGCCTGTCGGGGAGTGAGATGCCGTATTTTTGCACTACCGGTTGCAGCACCCTTATACTGTCGTCGCACACCTGGTAGCCGAGCCCGCGCGAACCCGTGTGTATCATGACTGTTATGCAGTCATGTGTAAGCCCGAATACGGCTGCCGTTGCAGCATCATATATCTCTTCAACGTACTGAATCTCCAGAAAGTGGTTCCCGGCCCCGAGCGTACCTAATTGTTCGTGTCCCCTCCGTAGCGCCTTTTGCCCGACGCTCTCCGGCATGGCCCCGTCAAGCCGGCCGTTCTCCTCGGTATGTTTAAGGTCCCCCTGCCTGCCGAACCCCTTTTTAACCGCCCATGCCGCACCCTCTTTAAGAACATGCTTTACTTCTTCGGGTGAAAGTGAAATTTTTCCGGTAGAACCGATGCCCGACGGTACCGCCCTGAACAACCCCTCTATCAATTCCTTTATCTTATTGGATACATCCTGCCGGCGCAAATTTGTTCTGATGAGCCGCACCCCGCAGTTTATGTCGTAGCCTATCCCGCCCGGTGAAATTAC
>JAHJSO010000123.1 GCA_018830385.1 Elusimicrobiota bacterium
AGAAAAGACGCAAGGATAATAAATGAAACAATTCCTGGAAGGCGCGATAGCGATTGCAAGGACGGTAAAACTTACGAAACCCGGCGTTATTTCCGCCTATCCGATAACCCCGCAGACGCACATCGTTGAAGAACTCGCCCAGCTGGTGGCTGACGGCGAACTCAAGTCGGAGTTTGTGAACGTTGAGAGCGAACACTCCGCTGCCAGCGTTGTGCTGGGGGCGTCCGCTTCAGGCGTAAGGGCATATACCTCAACAAGCTCCCAGGGGCTGCTGCTTATGGCTGAGGTGGTTTTCAACATCGCGGGCATGCGCCTGCCGCTCGTGATGTGCTGCGTCAACAGGGCGGTTTCAGCCCCGATAAACATCTGGAACGACCACCAGGACTCAATGGCGGTCAGGGACAGCGGGTGGTTTCAGTTCTTCGCAGAGAACGTCCAGGAAGCGGTAGACCTCCACGTATTCGGGTGCCGGCTCTCCGAGGACAACAGGGTACTTCTGCCCGTTATGGTGTGCATTGACGGGTACATTTTAAGTCACGGGTATGAGGTCGTTGATTTGCCGGAACAGGAACAGGTTGACAGTTTTCTCAGGCCCTACAACCTGCCTTTTAAACTTGACGTTGAAAACCCGTTAACCCTCGGCGTGCTCGCTTCACCTGATTTTTACACGGAAACCAGATACGCAATACAGGAGACGATGGCCTCGGCTGAAGGCGTTATGCAGGAACTGGCGGGTGAATTCAAAAAAGTATTCTCCCGTGAAATAAAATTCGTTGAGACATACAAACTGGAAGGGGCAAGCAAGGCAATCATAGCCATGGGGTCAATTTGCGGCACAATAAAAGAAGCAATTGACGATATGCAGAAAGACGGGATAAAGGTCGGGCTTGTTAAAATAGTCGGTTACCGGCCGTTCCCCGAAAAGGAATTGATGAGGGCCTTAAAGGGTATTCCGGAAATAGCAGTGGTTGATAAGTCAATATCATTGGGTTCAAAAAGCCCGTTGTTCCTGGAGATAAGATCGCTGTTCCAGGGGCAGGCACCTGCGCCGAAGATAAGCGGATTTGTGATGGGTTTAGGCGGGAGGGACATATCAAAGGCCGACATATCCGGAATCGTTGAGATGCTCTCAAAAGAACAGTCCGACGCTAAATTTATAGGGATTAAGCCGGAAAATTTGTTCAGGGACATAAAGGATATATGAAACAATCTTTTGTAAGCGGTCATACTGCATGCGGCGGTTGTGGACAGGCGATGGCTGCAAAACTTATAATAAACGCAATCGGCTCAAACGCAATAGTTGCAAATGCCACCGGCTGTCTTGAGGTGTTCAGCGCCGGCTACCCGCATTCGTCATGGGGCGTGCCGTTTATCCATTCGCTTTTTGAAAACGCCGCTGCCGTTGCCAGCGGGATTGAATCAGCCATGAAACACTTGGGCAGGGAAGACATTACCGTTATCTCCGAGGCGGGCGACGGCGGGACGGGTGACATCGGGCTGCAGGCGCTTTCAGGAATGTGGGAGAGGGGGCAAAACATTCTCTCAATATGTTATGACAACGAAGCGTATATGAACACGGGAATACAGAGGAGCGGGCTTACGCCTCTGAACGCCAATACCACGACGAGTCCTTCAGGTAAAGAATCAACGGGTAACTGGAGGCCGAAGAAAAACCTGCCTGAGATTGCCGTAGCACACAACTGTGTTTATGTCGCCACAGCAAGTGTTGGTTATCCTGCCGACCTGCAGAGAAAGGTAAAGAAGGCGGTTTCAATGCGGGGGCCGAAATACCTGCATGTCTTCGTGCCGTGCCCGCTGGGCTGGAGGCACGACCAGTCACTCACTTACGAAATTTCACGCGCAGCCGTCCAGACGGGATTGGTCCCTCTGATGGAATATGAGAATGGAGTTCGGACTTCGGTTTTTTCGCTTACGGAAGCGAGGCCCGTGGAGGATTACCTTAAGCCGCAGGGCAGGTTCGCCCATTTGTTTAAAGATACCCCGGTCGCCAAAGCAGAACTTGAAAGAGTAAGAAAGATAGCAAACCACAACGTAGAGAAATACGGTTTACTCAAAAAAACCAGCCGGCCCGTTTCCCAGCCCGCATCCCAGCCCGTTTCCCAGCCCGCATCCCAACCCGCCGAAGATAAAACATCTTGAAGGATTTAAAACCATTATGAAACAGAAAAAATGGTGCAATATTTAACACAGGGGCGTGTAAATGTATGAATAAAGTTGCATTGATTGCGATATACGGGAGTCCGAGGGAAAACGGAAATTCCGACATGCTGCTGAATGAATTTCTGAAAGGTGCAGAAGCGTCGTCGCATGCCCCCCATACCGTTGAGAGGATTTTTGCAAGAAAATTCAACATAACGGCCTGCAGGGGGTGCCACGCGTGCGGTGTCACCGGAACATGCATAGTCAGTGACGATATGGCCGGTTTATATAAAAAACTTGAACAGGCGGACTGCATGGTGGTTTCGTCACCGATTTTTTTCTACGGAGTTCCTTCGCAGTTGAAAGCCATCATTGACAGGACGCAGGCATTCTGGGCGGGGAAATACAGGGTGGAAAATCCCGACCCGTCCACTGGACGGGTGCCCCGCGGGTGCCCCGCGGGTGCCACGAGACATCGGGGGCCAGCAGCGTACGGGGATTTTTCTGGCAGTGTGTGCAAGCAAGGGGCAGAAGGTTTTTGACGGCGCAAAACTCACAATCCGGTATTTTTTTGATGCATGCGGTTTTGAATACAAGCATGAACTTTTCGTCAGGGGCGTTGAATTGAAAGGGGACATTCTCTCCAGGACGGATGACATGAGGGTAGCGTATGAACTTGGAAAAAATCTGTGAAGTTGCACCGAACACTGATGCAACATTTAATATGGGAATGTACAAACATATGTGTGAAGTTGCACTGGTTTCTGCAAAAGAGGCAGGCAGGGTTTTAATCAGATATTTCAGGAAAGGTGTCCCGGTAAAATATAAAACGGCAAGGAATCCGGTGACCATAGCCGACCACCTTTCGCAGAAAAGAATTGTTCGTTTGATAAAGAGGTCTTTCCCGGATCACAAAACAATATGCGAAGAATCATCGGATGAATGCGCGACAAAACCGTCGCACGGAGAGTCAGAGTATTCATGGGTGATAGACCCGCTTGACGGGACGGTTAATTTCATACACGGGCTCGCCCAGTTTTGCGTTTCCATAGGCGTCCTGCACAGGGATGAGCCGGTCGTAGGGGTCATATACAACCCCGTTACCAATGAACTTTTTTCAGCCGTAAAAGGCGTGGGGACTTACAGGAACGGACGCAGGGTGTATGTTTCATCAACCGCCACATTAAACAAGTCATTGCTCGTTACGGGCTTCCCGTATTATGTCGTCGGAAAATCCCGCAGGGTTATGAGAAATATGAACAGGTTTATTGTGAGGACCGAGGGCGTCCGGCGGCTCGGCTCAGCGGCGCTTGACATGGCTTATGTCGCCTGCGGGACTTTTGACGGGTTCTGGGAGGAGGGGTTAAACCCCTGGGACGTGGCTGCAGGGACGATAATTGTATCCGAAGCAGGGGGGAAGGTTACTGATTATTCAGGTAAAAATAAATTTATGTTCGGCCGTGAAATGGTTGCATCTAACGGAAAGATACACAACGCGATAGTCAGGGTTTTGAACAGTTAGAAACAGAGTGGCGCCCGTCCGGTGGACGGGCCGTGCGACGGGGATAGATTGGGTTGTGTCGCCGTTAGCGCATGCAGGGTGCGGCCTCATGGGGGGGGGAATTATGGCAGAGGTAATTTTAACGGAGCAGAATTTTAAGCAGGAAGTACTGGATGCAGGCGGCGTTGTGCTGGTTGATTTCTGGGCGGAGTGGTGCGGTCCGTGCCGCACGATGGGGCCCGTGATTTCCGAACTTGCCGTGGAGTTTGAGGGGAAGGCAAAGATATGCAAGCTCAACGTTGAGGAAAACCAGAAACTTTCGGGGGATTACAGCGTGATGGCCATACCTACATTGCTGATTTTCAAGGGTGGCAAGCAAGTTGACCGGCTCGTCGGAGCGCAGTCAAAACAGGCGCTGGCGAACAAAATTAACCAGTACCTTCGGTAATAACCGATGCAGACCTTTCGTAAAATGTCTTTGTAAGATGTCTTCATAAGATGTTTTCGCGCCGGTTTAAAGTGTTTTGATAACCAGGATGGTATAGGGTGGTTTAAATATTTTCTTCAGCGAAGCGCCTGCCGAAATGGCGCCGTCCCTTTTAGTGAAAATCCCGAAAACCGCCGAACCGCTGCCTGTCATCAGGGAAGCGAATGCCCCTGCAGCGTCCAGCGCCTTTTTGATTCTGTCTATCTCAGGATGAACCGCCGCCACGGCCCTTTCAAGGTCGTTTATGAATACGATGTCACCTGTTGATATAGGCGTCCGTTTTTTTATTTTCCGGATTACCATGCGGTTCGCCATATCCCCGGTGTCTTTTTTTGCACTCCCGTATAAATCCCATCTCCCGTACGCCCCCGACGTTGACGACTGAAATGGCGGATGGACGAGCACCAGCCACAGCGGTTTTTTCTCCCATAACGCCCGCGCCCCGGTTATCTTTTCGCCGATACCCTCCGCCAGGCAGCATCCGTTGTGCAGGAAAAAAGGGACGTCCGCCCCCAGTTCCGATGCGATCTTTTGTATTTTACGCGCTCCGGCATTGAAGCGCAGCATTTTGCACAGTCCTTTTATTACCGCTGCAGCGTCGGAAGAACCGCCTCCCATCCCTGACCCGGCAGGAATATTTTTCGCAACCCTTATCCTTATGCCCGTTTTTTTGCCCGACAATTCCGCGATACGGACGGCTGCCCTGTATGCAAGGTTTTTTTCCTTCGGCGGTTTCGGTTCGCCGTGCATCAGGTTTTCAGGCCATGTGCATTCAAAGTTTATGCCGTTTTTGAGCGCGGGTTTGTACGCAGGTTTGCGCGCGACAGATATTTCAATTTCATCGCACAGCCCCACGGGTTGCATCAGCGTCGCCAGGTTGTGGTAGCCGTCTTTTCTTTTGCCGCGGATTTCCAGAAAAAGGTTTAATTTCGCCGGCGCCTTAATTTTCATCTTAGTTTATTTTCCGTTTTAATTTCTTGTTTTCAGGGTCAAGCGTCAGGGCTTTCCTGTACCACTGTTGCGCAGGCCCGTCGTTGCCGAGGGCGGTTTCTATGTCCCCCATGTGTTCATATACTACGGGGTCTTCCAATTTAGCCGCCGCTTCCAGCAGGTATTTTTTTGCCTTGACGTAATCGCCCTTTTTAAAATATACCCAGCCGAGCGAATCAAGGTATGCCCCGTTTTCCGGTTCCATTTCAAGCGCCGACTCTATAAGCTCCGCAGCCTCGTCAAGTTCCATGCCCCTTTCTGCAAATGAGTACCCTAAATAATTCATTGCAGTTGAATTCTTGGGGTTTAGTTTTATTGCCTTTCTGAAGTGCGTCACCGCCTTGTCAAACTTTTTCGTCTGGTCGTATATCACTCCAAGGTAGAAATATGCCTCCGAGAGCTGTGGGTTTAATTTTATGCATTCCAGTAAATGACTTTCCGCCTTTTTATACCTTTTAATATCCATGTAGCCGAGCCCGAGAAAGAAGTGAATTTCAGGGCTCTTAGCGTCTTTTTTAAGCGCCCTCTGCAGGGTATCTATCGCTTTTGGGGCGTCCTTTACCTGCGTGTAATAATAACTCAACCGCAGGTATGAGACGACGTCCGGCTGTAAATCAATTGATTTCCGGATGTATTGTATGGCTTCGTGCCATAATTTTTTTTCTTCGTAAAGAATGGCAAGCCAGAAAAAAGCGGATGACTCGCGGGGAGCGATTTCAATCGCCTTCCTGAAGGACTCTTCCGCCTTGGCATGTTCGCCCGCAAGGAAATAGAGCCCGCCTGCCCTCATATGGAGCACGTGGTTATTCGGTTCAAGTTGCGCAGTCCTGTGCAGTTCTTCCGCAGCAGGGACGAATTGCTTCTGGTGTTCATAGAGTTCCGAAAGGGTAAGGTGCAGGAGCACGTCCTCCGGTTTGTTCTTTATCGCCGATTTCAGCAGTTCTTCCGCCTCATTATTTTTTTTGAGTTTGATGAGTGTCAATGCCTTTCTGTAATACGCCTCGGATTCGTCAGGGCTGAATTTTATGTATGAGTCCCAGTAATAGAGAGCCTTTTCAGGGTCTATCTGGTTGTATATACTCGCAAGTGTAAGGATGGCGTCCTTGTTATCGGGTTGTTCTTTGAGGACTTCATCATAAACGTTTATGGCTGAAGTCGTATCGTTTATTATGACGTAAAACGTGCCGAGGAAAAGTTTTGTTTCAAGGTTGTCCGCGAGCCCACTGAATATGTTTGCGAGCGCCCTTGCCTTTTCTATCCTGCCCGTCTGCAGATAAATAAGGATAAGTTCCCTGTAAGCCGCAACGGCGTTGGTGTCGTGTTCAATTGTCCTTTCAAATTCATATTGCGCCTTTGTCAGGTTCCCGTCCCTGAGATGGACCAGCCCCTGTAAATAGTGTGAGTAGGACGTGTATTTTGTCCGGGTTATCTCAACGCAATGAGAAAGTACGGCAAAAGAAACAGAAATGCAGGCGAGTAAAAAAACGGAATTTTTTCTCATTACATTATGTGTCAGATTTCATATCTTCCCCGCAAGTGCAAGCCGTATTGCCGATGCCATGCCCGAGCAATCGGCGATGTTTTTACCCGCAATGTCAAAAGCAGTGCCATGTCCCGGTGACGTCCTTATGAACGGAAGGCCGCAGGTAAGGTTTACAAAATTCCATTGATACAGAATTCTCAGGGGCACCATCGCCTGGTCATGGTAGTGGCACACAATCAGCGTTTCCATCGGAGGTATCTGTGCTTCCTGTAGACGGGCAGGCGTTCCCCGCGGCGTC
>JAHJSO010000124.1 GCA_018830385.1 Elusimicrobiota bacterium
ACCTACTGGGAGATTAGCGCGGGGGTGCGCAGAAAACTAAAAAAACAACATGGCAGCAGGATTTTCAGCAGGGGACTCACCCTCAGGGTCTATGATGTGACTGACATCAAATTTGATGGGACCAATGCACACGGGGATTTTGATGTGTCCGTGGATGCTTCGGCGGACAACTGGTACGTAAACATCCCCGAGGCAAACCGTACATGGTGTGTTGACCTTGGTGTTGTTCTTGCCAACGGCAAATTTGTCCTTATTGCTCGTTCAAACATTGTAAATATGCCCCGGTATGGCGTGTCGCCGATTACAGACGAAAAGTGGGGTATATTGCAAAAAGAGTTTGAGCGGCTGCTGGAACTTTCAGGGGTTGAACACATCGGCAAAAGTTCCTTTGATGTAACCAGATTGATGAGGGAGCGGTGGGAACAAATTATATCAATTTCCTCGGCCCGGATGCCTTTTTCACCAAAAGGTATTTCTTCCTTCAGGCAGCAGCCGCCCGTAGAAGAATACCCCAAAGAGAGAAAATTCTGGTTAAAGGCAAACACCGAACTCATTGTGTATGGCACGACGGAATCGGACGCAACCCTCAGCGTGGCGGGAGAAAAAGTTAAACTCAAGTCCGATGGCAGTTTTTCACTGCGGCTTGAACTGCCCGATGGTAAAAAAGAAATCCCGATAAAAGCGGTGTCTCCCGATAGAAAAATGCGGAAACAGATAAAATTCAGCGTCTCCAGAAAAACGGAATAAGGCAGTAAAGCGGGTGACTCAAGCGGTTAAAACGCCCGGCAGTAAAAACTGAAGTTGTTCGCTGATGGAGACGGCGGCCGGGGATGCGGGCAAAGAAACCCTGTCGCACTCGGGATCAGTTGTATCAGTCGCGGAAAATATATCAATCAAAGGAGCAATTAAATAATGAGACATAAACCAAAAGGATACTTGTGCCTGATGCTGCATGCACACCTGCCCTATATCAGACACCCCGAATACGAGGACTTCCTGGAAGAGGACTGGTTTTATGAGGGGGTGGTTGAAACATATATTCCACTGCTTTCCTGTTTTGAGAAATTGCTTGAAGAAGGGATTGATTTCCGCGTAACGATGTCAATCACCCCGACGCTCGCCGGTATGATGACAGACGGACTCCTTCAGCAAAGATGTTCCCGCCGCATAAACAACCTATGCGAACTCGCAGAAAAAGAGGTGATGCGGACAAAGTACCTGCCTGAATTTCACGAGACGGCGAAAATGTACGAGGCAAAATTTAAGAATGCCCGCAGGATTTTTGAAAAATATCATGGCAACATTCTGACCGGTTTTAAGAATTTACAGGACACCGGCAAAATGGAAATAGTCACCTGCTGCGCCACGCACGGATTCCTGCCTCTTAAGATTCACAAACAGGCGGTCAGGGGGCAACTTAAAACAGCAATTGACGACTATACCGAGAAGTTCGGAAGGCCTCCCCGCGGTATGTGGCTCGCTGAATGTGCTTATACACCAGGGGTTGATGAATTACTTAAGGAACAGCGCATTGCCTTTTTCTTCCTTGAAGCACACGGGATTCTCTATGGCACTCCCCGTCCAAAATTTGGTGTATTCGCCCCGGCGCTGTGTCCCAGTGGGGTCGCTGCCTTCGGCAGAGACATTGAATCCGCACAACAGGTCTGGAGTGCCGAAGTCGGCTATCCCGGTGACATTGATTACCAGGAATTCTACAGGGATGTCGGCTATGACCTTGATTACGATTACATAAAACCATATCTGCACAGTGACGGGGCCAGGCGAAATGTCGGCATTAAATACCATAGGATAACTGGTAGGGTCGGGCTAAATGAAAAACAGCCATATAACCCCGCGTGGGCGATTGAAAAGGCAGCCCGCCATGCCGGGAATTTTATGTTCAATAGGAAAAAGCAAATTGAACATCTAAGGGACTGCATTGGCAGGCAACCGATAGTGGTTTCTCCATACGATGCAGAACTCTTCGGACACTGGTGGTATGAAGGTCCGGAGTTCCTTAATTTTCTATTCAGAAAAATACATTATGACCAGAATGTCTTTGCCCCGATTACACCTTCTGAATACCTGGATATGTTTCCCAAAAATCAGGTTATTACCCCGTCTGCATCCTCCTGGGGGGACAAGGGTTACTTTGAGATCTGGCTAAACGGAACAAACGATTGGATATACAGACACCTACACAAAATAGCGGAAAGAATGATTGAAATAGCGGCAGAAAACAAAAAAACAAAAAATGAACTCAAGATACGAGCCCTCAAACAGTGTGCCAGGGAACTGCTTCTGGCACAGTCGTCTGACTGGGCATTTATTATGACAGCCAAAACGATGGTTGAATATGCAGAAAAACGCAGCCGTGAGCATATTATCAGATTCAATACTCTCTATGAACAGATAAAAAGAGGACAGATTGACGAGAAATTTCTGAAAGACATGGAGTCCAAGGATAATCTTTTCCCGAATATTGATTTTCGGGCATTCGCATAGGTGCCGCGGAACTGCCATTTATAAAACCCGAAGAGCCGACATCGGAGGGGTAAGCGTTTATTATATGAAACTAACGCGGTTGCATCTATTCCTGATACTGATTGTTCTGTTTGCACTGGGACTCTTCATCGCACAGATTAAGCAGAGAAGGGCTGGAAGGCCTGCCCCCATGTCCGCCCCGCCCGCGGAAACACACAAGACGCATCCGCCGATCGTAATTCCACAGCAGCAAAAAGTGTCGCAAAAACAACCCGGCACCGACATTCAAAAACTCGCCCTGCGTTCCCGCAAGACAATAGCAATCGCAGGTGAGTACTGGAAAATTGCCCGTCAGCAGGGCAGGGATATCTCAAAAGGACAGGCGATTCTCAAAAGAGCAAAATCAGAACACAAAAACACCGCTTATCAACTGGCGATTGACCTGGCAAAACAGTCAATTGAAGAGTTTAAATCAGCAAAAAAAACGGGCGCCAGTTACACCGTCCGGCGAGGGGATTGCCTCTGGAATATAGCGAAAATGAAAAAACACTACGGGCGGGGGTCAATGTGGGTAAAGATATGGAGAGCGAATGAAGAAAAAATTCCGGATTTTGATTTGATTTTGCCGAAGCAGGTCCTTTTTATTCCGGCCGTGAAAAAAGGACTTACAAAGGAAACCGCGGGAGGAAAAAATGGCAGACAGGGATGATATCAAACTTGATTATTCGAATTGTCTGAATGAAGTCCTCGGAAAGCATGACAAAGAACAGGGTATATTTTTTGAAGAACTAAAAACACTTG
The DNA here is from genome assembly GCA_018830385.1 of Elusimicrobiota bacterium. GTDB lineage: Bacteria > Elusimicrobiota > Endomicrobiia > CG1-02-37-114 > JAHJSO01 > JAHJSO01. The sequence goes on from JAHJSO010000124.1 coordinate 3,286, forward strand.
AGGATAAACTTGTATCTGCCCACAACAGCGTAACTGAAAAAAAAGCCGGCGGGAATCTGGGTTTCATGGAGTTGCCCTATAAAATCCCGGACGCAAAAAAAATAAAGGAAATCGCACGGCGGACCTGTGGCGGATACGAAAATTTCGTAGTGATAGGCATAGGCGGCTCGGCGCTCGGAAATATCGCCCTCCAGCAGTCGCTCAATCATCCGCAGTGGAACCTGCTCGGGAAAAAATCCACAGGCAACCGGGTATCCCGGAAGGGCTGGTTGCGTCTTTTTGTCCCGGACAACGTTGACCCTGAACTCATTGCAGGACTGCTGGATGCAATTGACCTCAAAAAAACGCTCGTCAATGTAATATCCAAATCAGGCACAACCGCCGAATGTCTCGCTAACTTTTTTGTAATACGGGACAAACTCATAAAGCGTGTCGGATTCAAAAAATATCCCAAACACATAATAATCACGACAGACAAAGAAAAGGGATTCCTGCGGGAACTCGTCAATAAAGGCGAAGCGATTGCCTCGTTTGAGATACCGCGGAATGTCGGCGGGAGATTCTCTGTGCTTTCACCCGTAGGACTTGTATCCGCTGCGTTTACCGGGATAGACATTGAAAAACTGCTAACAGGCGCAGCTCGTATGGCGGACAGGTGTTCAGCCGCAATGGAACCCGCCGCGAGCAGAACAGCCGGGGCTGACCATAGCGGGGCATCTTCATACAATAACCCTGCGCTTGTGTACGCGGCCGTCCAGTGGCTCCTTTACCAGAAAGGCAAAAGAATAAATGTTATGATGCCTTACTCAAACGCCCTCTACGGTATCGCCGACTGGTTCAGGCAACTCTGGGCCGAAAGTTTGGGCAAAAAATTAAACAACTCCGGCGAGGTCGTAAATATAGGACCGACACCAGTGAAGGCAGTCGGTGCTACCGACCAACACTCGCAGGCGCAACTCTACATTGAAGGACCTTTCGACAAAGTTATTACATTCCTGTCATCGGAAAAATACAGGGCGAGTGTAAAAATTCCGTCTGTAAAAATTCCAACGGACGGGAAAAAGCACTATCTCGGCGGGCACACTCTGAATGAACTTATTAAATCGGAAGAGTCCGCAACACGGCTTGCACTCACAAAACAGGGCAGACCAAACTGTACAATAGCCATGAAGGAAATAAACGAAGACACGGTAGGACAACTTATATACATGCTTGAACTGGCGACTGCATATGCAGGCGAACTATTCAACATAAACGCCTTTGACCAGCCGGGGGTAGAACTTGGCAAACAGTTAACTTATGCCTTGCTGGGCAGGCCCGGATATGAAGAGAAGAAAAAAGAACTTGAGGAAGAAATGTCCCGGCAAAAGGAACGGCACGTTGTTTAAAACGGGACGGGAAGGTGCGGAAACGCCATGAATTCGCACGCCGGCCTGGGACTGCTGAAAATGAAAGAACGACCGAGGGAAAAACTTGAACGGTTAGGTCCTGCAGGGCTTCAAAATGCCGAATTGCTCGCCCTGTTGCTCCGCACCGGCTACAAGGGCAGGGGTGTTGAACCACTCTCCCAGTATCTGTTCAAAAAATATCCGGAAAAATCCCTCTTTGAAATGTCATACAGTCATCTTAGCAAAATAAAGGGACTGGGCAGGTCAAAGGCAGCGACAATCCTGGCTGGCTATGAACTTGCAAAACGGCTGATGAACAATTCAAACAGGATAGTCATTTCAAACCCGAAAGAATCTATCGCACAGATAAATGAAATCCGCGCCAGAAAAAAAGAACACTTTGTGGCCCTTTATCTTAATGCGCGGAACGAACTCCTGCACAGGGAGTTCATATCAATAGGCATACTGGACGCATCGCTGGTCCACCCGAGGGAGGTATTCGCCCCTGCCCTTGAACACAGGGCCTGCAGCATTGTCTTAAGCCACAACCACCCGTCAGGCAACGCCAACCCGTCCAATGACGACAGGGAACTTACGTCCCGTCTTATTGAATCAGGAAAAATTCTCGGGATAGAGATTGTTGACCACATAGTCGTAACAGAAAACGATTATTACAGTTTTAAGGAGAACGACATAATATGAAACCCTTCATTAGATATTCCTCGCTGTGGTCTCCTGTTATTTTGTGGTGCGGGGTGATTTATTTCTTGTCGGGCATCCCGGACTTAAAAATTGAATCAATCGGTGTATGGGATTTGATACTGAGAAAGATGGCACATATTTTTGAATTCGGCTTACTCGGGGCGTTCATGTACCGCGCACTTGACGGGAGTGTCGGTAAGAGGGAGGGAACCGTTTTATCCGTGAGTTTCTGGGCATTCTTTCTGAGTTTCCTGTATGCCGTTTCCGACGAATACCACCAGTATTTCGTTCCAGGCAGAATCCCGTCGGCACGGGACGTGTTTTTTGATTCCGCCGGCATCCTGCTCGCCCTGACGGCAATAAAAATAAGAAAAAAGTGGAAAATTAAACCGGCCAACGGCCCAGCTCTTTTCAGCCTCCTTGTATTATGCTGTTTTTATCTGACCGCCTGCGGCCCGAACTACCAGTTCAACCGGGCAAAAGCCCTTGAAAAAAAGGGCCAATACAACGAAGCCCTGATGAAATATCTGCGCATCGCCGAAACAAACCCGGACCATCCATCGGCAGTAGAATCTCTCTACCGCGCAGGGAAGTTATGTCAGATAAAATTCAAACTATACGCAAAGAGCACCGATATATTTTTTGAACTTATAAAAAAATACCCCGAAGCGACGCAGATTGTCCACAAGGCGAAGGCGGCAATCTTTAACAGCCCCGACTATTTCCCGCTGGTGAACGACAACTTATGGGTGGAGGGGGATTCTGAAACAGGCGGCAAAAACATGCAGGTAGAGTGGCACTGCAGCGAATCCACGGGGGCTTCCCGGCAGGGTGTTTTTAAAATCACGAAAAAATATTTTGCCGGCAGGAAACCTGTAAGCGCCGTAATAAGATACTACACCGAAAGCAGTATTGAACTGAGGGAATACGCCTCGGCGGACACCACGTCTTCACAATACACGGTCCTGCTTAAATACCCGTTTGAAACAGGCAACACATGGGTAACCGAACGCGACGGCAGAAAAATCCGGGCGACAATCGTGGATAACAGAGCGTCCATAACGGCCAAGGCAGGCGTCTTTGATGACTGTTTGAAAATCAGATATGAGGACCTTGCGATTCCCGGCACGTTCAAATATGAGTATTATGCGCCTGACACGGGTTTAATTCTAATCACTGTCAAGGGGAAACACTCCAAGAAGGAATACCGCAATTCGGAACTGCTCTCCTGTAAACTGAAGGAACCGAGATGGTAGGATAAGTTTTGGTGGCCCCAACGGGATTCGAACCCGTGTTTACGGCTTGAGAGGCCGCCGACCTAACCACTAGTCGATGGGGCCGCCTTTTATACATCCTTTGATAAAATCTACATAAAATGAGCAATAACTTCCGCAAGAATTACAACGTTCTCCGTATCAAGTATCCGCTCTATTGACCTGTCAAACAGGACATTGGCTTCACTGGAAAATTCTTCCGTCTTCGGCCACAGGGCTACCAGCACGGGCACCCGTTCAAACGGCTCTATAATAACGCTGTTTTGTCCGTAGTCCGACTTCCTCGCATTGAACTTCTCCATACCGGCTAAAAACCCTTCAACCGAATTGCCGTATTTCTTTTTAACCGGTTCTATTACGCGTTTATAAAAAACGGGATAATACCCGTCGCCGCCCTGCAACTGGCGGAAATTAATCCACTCGTTTTGTAATCTCGGCAGCCCCTCAATCTTTTTCTTCAGGTAGTGCAGAAGCAGTAACACAATATGGTCGGGCGCAGCCGCATTACAGGACACGGACAGAACCGTTTCGTTCTCCATGTTTACTTCATATTCATCGGCCATAAAAGCCAAACGGAATTGTTTTTCAGCGGAAACTTTTTTAATCCCCAAAAATGCTTTTGTCTTCGCCAGTTCATAAGCCATGTTTGTTCGTCTGCGTGTGCATTAACCCGGGGTTTCGCTCTTTTTGACCCGCCGTATTTCTTCCTGACGATATTCTACAAAATTGCCGGACGATTGTCAATACGGGAACCTTGA